>JAAXIK010000218.1:17582-19888 GCA_012270385.1 Rubripirellula sp.
CATTGCGCACCGGAGGCTCTTTGGAGATTGAGGTAAGCTTTGATGGCGAAAGAAAGATTCTCCATGAGGGTTTCCCACGCTCCATCGTTCGCACGCATCAGCTTTTTCGTGTTCAGATAAGTCCTGCTTCCCCCACCCTCAATTGCATAACTTGCCAAGGTAAATGGGGAACCGGCGAAACCGATCACCGGAATCATCTCCGGAAGATCTTCGCGAGTATGCCTGACTGTCTCGTAGACAAAATCCAGTTCTTGGGGGTTGTCGAGCTCCCTCATTTTGTTGACCCCATCACGATCCCTGATTGGATTGTGAATAACGGGGCCGTCGCCGGCGGCAAATTCCAGATCGAAACCGAGTGGGACGAGAATTGGCAGCAAGTCCGAGAAGATGATGGCAGCATCTACACCGAGGCGATCCACTGCTGTGCACATCACTTCGCTACATAACTGAGGATTGTGACAGAGCTCCAAAAAGGAATGCTTTGCTCGAACTTCTCGATATTCCTGCATGTAGCGTCCCGCCTGTCGCATGAGCCATACAGGGGTACGTTCTGTCTTTTCGCCTCGACAAGCTCTGATAAAAAGACTGTCGTCTGAAGGATGTTTCATGGTTGGGGACCGAGGAATCTTTAGCTGCCAACGTCGCTTGGATTGGACCAGCGGAACTCCGATTTCCGCTGAATGAACTACTAGATGCCCCATCTTGGGGTGTGAGGGCTCAAGATCAACATGAATCTCGCATTCTTCCAGCATTTGTGTAGTGGTGGGTCCGATTGAAGCGATAACGGTCCCGCGAAGTCCTTCCCGCATGCTGTCGACCAGATCAAGACGCTCTGCCATACGGAGTAGATTGACGACTTGATGGGCGCTGGTAACGAGCAGCAAATCGCGATTGCCAGCTGCGATTTCGCCAACATTTTCCCGTAATAGCGTTGAATCTTCAGGAAAATCCCAACCGTAGACGCGAACAGGCTCGACGGTAGCTCCCCGCGCTTCGAGTCCGGCGATCAGGGACTTATTCGTCACGCCGTACTCCTGCAATCCCACCACCTGATTTGAAACTTGAACTTCTGAGTCAATGGTTTGAAGCAATTCTCGCCAAGTGTTTGGCTCAGGGACACGATGCGTCGGGCTTAATCCCAACTCCCGCATCGCGGCAACTGGCTTTGGACCTCGACAGATAGTGATTACATCGCTTAAGGCGTCGAGAAACCTCTGTTTATCCAAATGCGGTTCAATTGCCTTCACCAAATACCGAAATCCAACTCCCGTTGAAACAATCACCACGCCAATCTGCCCCGTGATCAGTCGGTAGGCGAAATCAATGGCAGAGCGGTTCTGATCGATTGGAACTTCCCGCATCGAAGGGCTGACAAAAGGTATCCCCTCATACTTTTCGATCAGTCGGTGCATATCAGCAGCTCGCCTGCTTTCCAATGCCGCCACCCGACATCCTTGAAAACTGATAACTTTGGAACCCATAGGCGTAACCCGAACCCTGCAAAGTGTGTTCTAGTAAGACTTCCCGGATTGTGAATCCACCCGGCAAAGCTACGATATTCTCGCTTCCAATTGCCGAAGGGCCCAGCAAATAGCCCCTTGGGTATCAACTCTCGTTTCGATAACCAATTACTTTGACTGATGCCTAGAAGTTCCCTACGCCGCCCGGGCCAAAAGCTAGATCTCTCGCGACACCTTTACGAGAGCGAGCAACTTCCAAGTGAACTTTCCAGCAGCAGCCTTTTCCAGAACGACCTCCCTCTTGAGCTTGAGATCGGTTCGGGAAAGGGACTCTTCATTGACAATGCCTCCGAGCAGAATCCAACTCATAATTTCGTCGGCGTAGAAATCATCGCAAAATATGCGAAACACTCCGCTGCCAAGCTAGCAAGAAAAAAAACTTCCAACGCATTGATGATCAGCGGGAATGCGGAGACGCTGCTCGCAAAATCAATATCGGCAGAAAGCTTGGAAGCGGTTCATGTTTACTTTCCCGATCCCTGGTGGAAAAAAAAACATCGCAAAAGAAGAGTGCTTAACGAATCCAGTATCATCAATCTAACACGCTGCCTGCGCCCCGGTGGACGCTTTCACTTTTGGACCGATGTGCTGGATTACTTTGAGGATACCGTTGAACTCATTGCCGAGATCACACCTATATTAGGAGTCCCCCTACCCGAGGACGAAATCGAAGCGACGCACGACCTCGACTATCGGCCGCACTTAGAGCGACGCAGCCGACAGCATCGGCTCCGCGGTTATCGTGATCGCTATGAAAAACGAAATGAAACGCTATCCGCTTAATCA
>JAAXIK010000393.1:0-2962 GCA_012270385.1 Rubripirellula sp.
GTCTACCGGAAGGCTATCAGGGTGATGGCATCAGTCAGGTTGAAGCACTTCAGGGGAAGGGCGGTCCCAATCGCCGTAACCCTTTGTTTTGGAAAATGCAGGGAGCATGGCCCCCACGAAAGGATCGACCTCATCATTGGGTCTCCTATGCGATGGTCTCTGGGGAATGGAAGCTTTTGACCAACGAACAGAACACTCACCATGAGCTATATCATCTCGTGGATGATCCCTATGAGGCAGAGGACCTGAGTCAACTCAGGCCAGAAGTGGTCAAGGAGATGCTGATCAAGCTTGAACGCTGGAAAGAGTCTTTGCCGGAAGAGCCTGTTGGAGATGTCTTTTCCAAGCTGCGATCGGAGTCGGCGGCGGATTGATGAGGGATTGTCCGTAGTGGGTAGTTTTAAATCGATAGATGCGGATCAACCTCGCCATGCGGAAAAATGATGCATAGGCTTCTAAGTGGTGACTCACCAAACTTTTGAAAAGGATGAGAATGAGTAAGATAAGGAAACAGTTTTTCACGTGTCAGAAGCGTGATCAAGCCGTCTGTTTTCGTCAAGCACAACGATCGCTATGGATTTGCTCTCTAATTTTTTTCGCTGGAAATCCCGCCACTTCAGCCGATACCTTTCAACCGTATGAATCCGTTGAGCAGGTTCCGGATTCAGTAAAGGAACTGTGGAAAGGTTTTGATCCGGAGGCGGAGGCATTAGATACGGAAATTGTAAAGGAATGGGTGAAAGATGGAGTGACAACCCGTTATCTGACCTTCAACGTGCTTAATTTCCAAGGGACACCATCCCGGATTGCAGCGTATTATTGCTTCCCTAATTCCCCAGGGCCCCATCCCGCTTTCGTCTGGGCCCACGGAGGTGGTCAGCGTGCAGAGCGTCAAAGGGGTGAGTACTTTGCCAGGTGTGGGTACGCGACGGTTGACATCAACTGGCTTGGCCGCCCCATGGAGGAAGGAGTTAGTGTTAACACGGACTGGGGTAAGTTGGATCCCACTCAAGGACCGCAGTTCTATCCGAAAGCCCTGCGGAAGTCGTGGAAACGGAATTTCTCCTCGGATGCATTCACCATTGATCCGGTAAACAGCCCAAGGAATTGCAACTGGTTTCTTCTTGCAGTGGCTGGCCGAAGAGCGATCACCTTTCTCACTCAGCAGGAAGAGGTCGATACAGAAAGGATCGGATTCGCTGGGTATTCAATGGGAGGAATGATTACGGCGTTAACAGGAATCGATAAGCGACTCAAAGCCTTGGTTCCTTTTGTTGGTGGCAGTGGTTTTAAGCATATTGATTTTCCCGGTGGGATCGAGGGCAGCAGTTTGCTGCCCCACTACAGGGAGACCGTCGACCTTTACGCGAACACCATGGATGCAAGTTCCTATTGGCCCTTGGTAAACGCCCCGGTGATGTTCATCAGCTCGTCGAATGATTTTCACTCTACCTTTGAGAGGGTGAATCAATCGATGCGACTGTTGCCACACGACCAATGGCGAGAACGCACTAACCAGCATCGAAACCATGCTCCTGGGCCGGAGCAATGGGTTCTACTCAATCTCTGGTTTGAACATTTCCTAAAAGGCCTGCCGCTTCGGGTTCCTTCCCGGCCGGCAGTGAGTTGGACACTCAGCTCAGAAAGCGGTGAGTTTGTGGTGAACCCAGTCTCTGTTGAGCAACTGCAGAGTGTGGAGATGTTTTACAGTCATGATCCGAACTCGCGAACGAGGTTTTGGCATCACTTGCCTAGTGAGTCGCGATTTGCTGGATTTCAGGCACGGGTTCCCATACGCAAGGACCTGCCAACGTATGTGTTTGCACACCTGAGGTATCAACTTGAAGAAGTGATCGCGCTCGAACGCGGTGAAACCAAAACCTTCGGGTTGAATTCAGAGGAGGTCATGTTTGTGCCCGAGCAAGTGGATTTAGCGAAGCTTACGGAACTCGGAGTGAGTACAGTAGTGTACGACGTTGGTGAGGGACGCGCCCATGGTTGGACAACACGGGATGGGAAGACACTGAATACTTATAAATTCCAATCCCCACGATTAATCAAAGAAAATAAAAGCCGTTTGAGGGTTGTCATCGATAGCCCTGTCGAGGATGCGGTATTGAGGTTATCGACCTCAGGAAAATTTCTCGATCGAAGGATCGCGCAGGGAGAGTTTCGTATATCAAAACGACTATCAGGAATCGGAACGCACGAGATTGTCATTCGACGTGAAGAATTGATGGGGGATCCTTCCGGTGACATGGACTGGGCTGGCGTTGCAACATTTGAGATTGCTCTAATCGACCCCAACAGTCGGCAAGGAATTCCACTGATGCGAGATGATAAACTAGTGTTACTTAAGAAGATTGAGCTGCTGGATTGAGGAATCGAGCAACAAAGTCTTGAAATCGAGCGAATAAATTGGGCACTCTTTTATGATGAATGGCAAACAATTTCGGATTGCTTCTGGTTGCCGGACCGGTGTGATTGGTGTGATCGGTCTGCTGCTGATGGCTCCATGCCTACTCGCCATAGAGGGTGATGCGGGAAATCCCTTTGCTGACGATCAGGATACACTGTCGCGAGATGGATTAGCGGAGACTGAACGGAGACTCCGAGTGATGCTCGCTGATACACCGAAGGATGATGAAGGTCGGTTCCATCTTGGTTTAGTTCAATTCCTCCGCGCCATCGAAAATTTAGGAAGAGGTCTACATCATTATGGGCTCAATCCGACAGAGCGTAGCGAGTTTTTCGTCAGGTTGCCGGTACCGGAGAATTCTGATCCGGCTGAGATTGACTACGAAGGTTTCCTTCGCCTTCTAGAAGGGTTTGGTAGTGATCTTCTTCAGGCGGAAGTCACCCTTTCAAAGATTAAGGATCCAGATGTCAAGCTGGGTATGCGACTTGCTGAGATTGGATTCCAATTCGACTCGTTTATTGATGAGCGAGTAGGAATCCAAGA
>JAAXIK010000393.1:2972-3990 GCA_012270385.1 Rubripirellula sp.
GAATCAAAGATGTTCTGCGAATCCTAAGCGGACGGGATATGCATTTTCCCGAATCGAATCCGTAGATGCTTATCAAATTTGATCGCGGTGATGTCGCTTGGCTCAGATCCTACTGTCACGTCCTGGCTGGTATTGTTGATATATACGGAGCCTATGATTCTTCGAATTGGTTTAACACGTTTGGTAAACGTTTTTTTCCAAGGGTTCGCCAAACGGAGTTCAGCGGTGATGCCAATTTGATGACCGAGGTTCTATTGAGAGATCCAGTGAAATTACATAGTCTCAAAATGCACCTGATCGCTGTGTGTGAGCTGAATGCGGAGACTTGGCGGCATATTCGCGCTGAGACCGATGACGACCATGAGTGGTTGCCCAACGCAAAGCAGACGGATCAACTGGGGTTACCGATTACGGATGAGCAGATTGATAGTTGGCTCGCTGCGATGGCACACTTGAAGGGTTTGTTTCGGGGTGAACGCTTAATTCCCTCTGGTCTTCTTGGATATGCTGTTCCGGGTAGTAAAGAGGGGCTAGGATTCAGTGTTGCTAAATTTATGGATGATCCTCCAATCAATCTCAATTGGGAACGTATTTCGACACAAGGGATCGATCCCAAATATCTTGAAAAAGAAACGGGACGCGAAGCTTTGGATGTTCTGGTGATGCTTCGCGTTGCCGGGGCATTCAATGGACCGTTTGGATTACTGGGTGTGATTAGGATGAATTAAAGTCATTCATTGACCTGTTGGTAAATTTCCAATACAGAGAAAAAAAGCGTTCAATAAATCAGGACAGGATTTGTGTCGCGGCTACCCTTAGAAAAGCTTGATCTTCATGAGATCTATAAAGCGTTGGCGACAACTCCAGAGAAATCCGTAGCTGTAGAGTCGTTCTGCAGAAATCCAAGGCGTTGCGTCATTGACGTGCGTTCGCCGGGGGAATTCGAAGCCGGGCACGTGCCGGGTGCAGTGAATGTTCCTCTCTTTTCGTATGAGCAGCGAGCCAGGGTTGGTACAAC
>JAAXIK010000090.1 GCA_012270385.1 Rubripirellula sp.
GACAAATAAATCGGTAAACATGCCTGAGCCATACGGCCAAAATCGTCTCCATTGTCGATAGATAGCACGGTCAAAATCCTCGTATTCAGCGAGCCCCTCTTCAACACCTAGCCACTTCTTCCAGTTGATATTCTTGGGCGTCATCTGTGGAGTCAGTTTGTAATAACGCCACTGACCTTGAGCAGAGTTGCGAAAAAATTCAGTCTGATACATCAGGACTTTTCCCAATTGTCCCTCGTTGAGTAGTCCATTGATCTGATTCCATACAGGGAGGCTTGTGGATTGAACGCCGACTTGCATCACTTTGCCAGAGCGTTTCCATGTGCGCATCACCTCGATGGCCTCTTCGACTGTTTTGGTCATTGGCTTTTCACAGTACACGTGCAAGCCTTCTTCCAATGCATCGATCGTTTGCTTGGCGTGCCAGTGATCCGGTGTCCCTATGCAGACCGCATCCAGATTGGCTTTGGAAAACATGTCACGGTAATCTTCGTACTGCTGAACATCGTTGCCTGTGTTCTTTTTGATGTGAGCTGCAGCCTTCTGCCGGTTTTCATTGAACACGTCACAGACCGCTACGAGTTCGATCGGTTCTCCATTGACTTGGTGTTTGGTCATACGGGTGACATGAGCACCAAATCCGCGGCTACCTGTTCCAATAAAACCAATACGTAGCTTGTTGTTGGAAGACGCCGTTTGCGCTTGACTTCGCTCTTCATCGGCAGATGCAACGGTGGCCAGACCTGCGGTCACGGCGGAGGATTTCAGAAAGGTTCTGCGGTTCGATGATTGAGCTTTCATAGGAGTTTCGATCTAAGGGGAACGGGTTGTTAGTTGGCATGTTTCGAACGTAATTTAGCCGGCGTGATTTTATCATCTGCGGTGCTCCATGGCATCTCATTTGAACCTCCGATTCTGATTTCGCTGTGGGATGCATCCATGGTTTTGATGCATTTTTGGGATTTTTTATTTCTTTGAAAGCCCGCGTTTTCCCGCTTCAATCAGAGTTTTTTGGGACAGATGCGAAACAAAATCCTTCGAAAAACTTGACACCGCCTTACGGCTCCTATTACGGTTTTAGGCAATCGGGGGTGATGTCCCGAAACAAGGCATTCATTCTGAATGTCAGCGTAATGAGAGGCAAAAATTGTTTGAAAAAATAGTCTGTCGGGAAGCGGGGGCTTCTTGGTGGATGCAGATTCTTCGTTTACGAGGCATCTAGTTTTTTTAGGCAACTCACGTTGAAGTGTTGTCGCACGCAACGCTTTGATTTAATTCATAGCACTGGGGGAACAGTGATGCCTTTCATTCTTAAGGTGCGCTTGCGCGCACTCATATTGTTTGCGTTGATTCCGAGCGTTTTGATTGCGTCGGATTCGGATGATGATGATCGCAAGTCTCGTCGCAGCTCGAAGTCTTTTCGTAGCAGCCAAAGTAGTGAATCACTACGCAGTCTTATTCAATCGCATGACGTGGATGCGGTGGATACGCCGGAGCAAAATCCGAAGCACGTGGCTTTGGGACGCTTGCTTTTCTTTGATCGGATCATCTGCGGAAATCAGGATACCGCATGTGCCACATGCCACCATCCACTGACCAATACAACGGACTCGCTCGCACTCGGTGTGGGAACAGGTTCGCCTAGCGTCAACGAAGTGGGGATCTTTCGGGTTCGGGGTGAGGAGCGGGAGTTTATCCCTCGCAATGCTCCTGACCTTTTTAATCGTGGATCGGTGCACTGGACATCGATGTTCTGGGATTCGAGGGTTTCGACTGAGTCCGGTGCGGTGGTTTCACCTGCTGGCGATGCACTGCCCGGGGAACTTCAGCTACCACTTCAGATACAGGCGATGTTTCCGCCCACGAGTCGTGATGAGATGCGAGGTTCTCATGAAGACGTTTTCACTGGCAATGAGATTGCTGCCGTCGCGGATGACAATTTCAAGGGAATCTGGGAAGCAATTTTCAATCGCATCATCGCGATTGAAGAGGATCAGGTACTTTTCTTGGACGCATTTCCTGATGTTGATGTCTATGTTTTAGATTTCCAGCATGACGCCATCGCATTAGCGGCTTTTGAAACCGAAGCATTCGGAATGAATGATAGTCCCTTCGATCAATTTCTGCGTGGAGACAATCAAGCGATGAGCCCTGCGGCCAAGCGAGGTGCGAGGCTTTTCTTTGGAAAAGCATCTTGTGTTGATTGTCACTCAGGCACGCTTCTAACGGATCAGTTGCATCATAACCTCGCCGTTCCTCAATTAGGGCCGGGTAAGAATCCTTTAACTGGGTTGGATGTGGGGAGAGCAGTGGTTACCGGTGATCCAGCAGATGAGTTTGCATTTCGCACTCCGGCACTCCGTAACGTCGCAGCAACCGGTCCATGGATGCATAACGGAGCTTGCTCCAGCTTGGAAGATGTCATCCTGCACCACCTAGAACCCGATGACATGCTCGAGGACTACAGTCCTCGTCAACAGTTGTTGCAGGTAGATCTACATTCCACCGTTGTAACAGATGAGGATTTGCAAGAAGTGATTTTAGATGGATCGGAGCAGGTTGATGTGGATTTGGATCGAAGGGAGATCAGAGATTTGATCGAATTCCTGCATAGCCTGACCGCACCGGATCTATCGGCACGCCTTCAGGCTCTGATTCCTGATTCGGTTCCAAGTGGGAACCTCGAGGATGGTTTAGGTCAGTAAATGACAAAAAGACCAGATGAAATTCTGGTAACTCGCTAACGACTGTTTCCTCCAGTCGGTGCGGGCACCGATGCCTTCGGGCATCGGTGTTCTTTTTGTCATCGGGATGAACGAATTTCTTGATTGGGGGCAATGATACTTTTCCTTTATATCCGCTGAACCACTGTCATTTTTTGCTAAGCTTTACTTGGGACTCTGCGATTCAATAACACGAGTACGGTTATCAAAGGATCGCTGTCCTCTCTGAAGTCGCTTTTATTGTTATTCCGGCAAGGGTGGATCTATCTCAACGGCAATGAGTTCAGTGATACCGATGGAGGGGTCATTCGGTGAAGTATTCACTAGCAATATTTCTCAGTCTATTCGTGGGTTTTCTCGCCGGCCTCATGGGTTTGGATCTAAGAATTGGGAAGGCTGAAGAGAAAACGACTGCGGTAAGTTTTTACCCATCACCACACGAATCGACGTTGCAGGTGGGGGCAGATTGGATGCAGGGACTTGATGGGCAAATTCAATTGAGCCAGTTGTCGATCCCCGGAACTCACGACACCTGTGCGCTTTTAAATGGATTCTCATTTGGTTTTGCCAAGTGCCAGTCTTGGTCGCTCTCGTCTCAGTTAGAGGCTGGTATCCGATTTCTTGATATCCGCTGCCGACACCGATCAAATCGGTTTGAGATCTATCACGGGGTAATTGATCAGAAGATATCTTTTTCTGAAGTGTTGGAAGTTTGTGTCGACTTCTTGGAAACGCACCCGGGGGAATGTCTTCTGATGTCAGTCAAAGAGGAGTCGAAGGCTGAGCAGGTATCTCGAAGCTTTAAAGAAACATTTGAAGAAGAAATCAAAAATTGCCGTGACCTGTGGGTGTTGAACTCCAGTAAGGTAAATCTGGATCAAGCTCGTGGCAAAATTATCCTACTTGATCGAGTGGGGAACCTTGGTGGTCTTTCCTGGTCACAAATGAGTAAGCAGGACGACTATCAGGCTTTGCCTGATATAAAAAAAGAAAAGATCACGCGGCAATTTGATCGCACTGAACAGGGTGATCCTGATCAGTGGTTTCTCAACTACAGTAGCGGCACTGTTCCGAGGCAATTATTGAATCCCGCGGCGTATGCTTCACAAGTGAACCCCTTCGTCTTAGAAGAGGTTGGCAAGCGTAAGGGGAAGCGACTGGGGGTGGTGATTATGGACTTTCCGGGAGATGAACTTCTGCAGTCGATCATTCACCGTAATCAGAGTTTTCTCAATTCCAAGTCAAAGCCGGAACTATCAAAGCAAG
>JAAXIK010000403.1:0-4908 GCA_012270385.1 Rubripirellula sp.
ACTCCGTATTCCATGGCAGTTCGGGGTAAGCACCGGCATTAATAGGTAAATGCGGAGTCTGAGAGTTTGATCAACCCCGATCACCCTTAAAGAAGGGGTTCGATCGTTTCTTCGGGTATACCAATCAAGTTCATGCTCATAACTATTACCCAAGTTTTTTGTGGGATAATCAAAAGAAGCTTAATCTCAGAAATGTCGTTAAGAATAGTGACCGAGGATATGGAGGCTTCATTGGCGGGTCCGCTGTCAAGAAACTTGATTACTCACATGATCTATTCATTGAGGAATCGATGCGTTTCATCAGAGAGCATCGTGACCATCCTTTTTTTCTGTATTTGGCTTTAACAGCTCCCCATGCCAACAATGAAGCGACTCGCATGACAGGCAATGGAGCAGAAGTTCCAGATTACGGCATCTACAAAAATAAACCTTGGGCCAATCAGGATAAGGGCCAAGCTGCAATGATTACTCGGATGGATGGGGATGTGGGACGAATTCTGGAGCTGCTTACGGACTTGGGTATCAGTGAGAATACTCTCGTGATCTTTACCAGTGATAACGGACCGCATCATGAAGCTGGGCACAATCTTGATCGTTTCCAGCCTTCGGGAAAGTTGAGAGGTACCAAGCGAGCATTGTACGAAGGTGGGATTCGTGTTCCCGCTATCGCTTGGTGGCCCGGAACAGTCAAGGCGGCTTCTTCCTCAGCCCATGTCAGTTACTTCGGTGACTGGATGGCTACCGCAGCAGAGTTGGCGGGTGTGGAGGTCCCTGGTGACCTGGATAGCCTGAGTTTTGCTCCAGTCCTTCTGGGCCAGCCTGAGCGTCAGCAAACACATGAATACCTCTACTGGGAATTTTACGAGCAAGGTAGTCGTCAGGCAGTCCGGTTCGGGGATTGGAAGGCAATTCGTCAGCCCATGTTTACCGGAGCGATCGAACTCTATGATCTACGCTTCGATCTCGAGGAAACGACAGACGTTTCGTCTGAGCATCCCGAGATAGTGAAGCGAGCGGCTGAGTGGATGGAAGATGCCCATACACCGCATCCGAACTGGAAGGTGAGGCGATAACGTGAGTTTTGTGATTGAGCTTGAGGCTGACTCATTATCAGTGTTGAAGGTACGGTAATGGCCATCCATGAACAAAATCGGGAAGACCTGCTAAGGGACGGCACCGGTTTTATTTACCGGGGAGAGGTCATGCTTGAAGGGCAGAAGGTGATTGTAGGTTTCCGGAGATCCAATCAGGCTGCTTTCTATTTCGGAGAAGATCCAGTTTTTCAGTTGAACTCCAGTTTGGCTGTCCGTCGCGTGTATTACGGTGGATCGGTTTATCGAGCTGAGTCAGGTAACTTGATGGAAATGCAACGTTGTTCTAAAGGTGGTCGCGTGATCTTTGACTCCTTTCCTTTGGAAGAGACCAAGGTATCTGAGATCCTCGGGGCACTCACACAGTGGTTGTCGACTCTAAGAGTTGCTGTCGACCGACACGATTGGAAAGTTGTCGGTGAGGGGGTAGAAGAATTCAAGATTCGCTTGGCTGCGTATATGAATCGTCTATCTACACCGATCAAGATAGGTGAGCAGCCTGGTCTTGATTAGCGAGTTTCTCATCCGATTCAGCCCGTTTGTTCGGAAACGCCTTGTTCCTTGATTTATGCGAAATCACGCAGGTGGGGAAGCGTCATGGGTGCCGTGTTGGAGGAAGCCGGTTTTACCGGGAAATCGTTGATCGGAGATGTGTGCTTCAGCCCTCCACTTGGTGGCGTCGTTACGTTGAAGGTGAGGGGCATTGGAGCTTTTGCTAAGAATCACCGTCGGACGGTCGCTTTTGGCACTGGGACTTTTTAAACTGTGCAACACTGGGAATAAGACTCAATTCAAAAAATGAATAAACCCTCAACGATTTTTGCTATGAAAAACATACTTGCAGTCGCGATTTCTCTCTTTGTGTTGTGTGGTCAAGTTGACGCGCAAATGGTTGAAGACTTTGACCGCATCCAACTTTATACGCTGAGTAATTCGAATGGTGTGAAGGTGAAGGTCACCAATTTCGGTGCGATCGTGACTTCGATTGTCGTGCCTGATCGAGACGGTAAGTTCTCGGATATTGCATTGGGATACGATCAGCTTGAGGATTACATCAACGCGGTAGATATACCGTACTGTGGAGCTATCGTGGGTCGTTACGGGAATCGCATTGCAAAGGGTGAGTTTACGCTTGACGGTGAAAGCTACTCTCTGGCAGTCAATAACTCGCCTAATCATTTGCATGGGGGAGTAATCGGGTTCGATAAAGTGGTATGGGATGCAAAGCTCACTCGCGGTCCTGAATGGCAGGGAGTGGAATTGAAGTATCTTGCGAAGGATATGGAGGAAGGGTATCCCGGCAATTTAAGTATTACCGTTACCTATAAATTGACATCCGCCAATGAATTGAGAGTGGATTATCACGCGACAACCGACAAGGCGACTCCCGTTAATTTGACACAGCACACTTATTTCAATCTTAAGGGTGAGGGGGAAGGTACGATTCTTGATCATGAACTGATGATCAATGCGAAGCGATACACTCCCGTGGATTCCACTCTGATTCCAACTGGCGAGCTCGCACCGGTTCAGGGGACCCCATTTGACTTTACGAGTTCAAAAAAGATTGGTCGCGATATCGGCCAAGACGATACACAATTGGAGTATGGTCTCGGTTACGATCACAATTTTGTACTTGATCGTGACTCAGACGGCTTATCCCATGCAGCAACAGTTTATGAACCTGCTTCCGGTCGAGAGATGGTGATTCATACCACCGAACCGGGGATTCAATTCTATTGTGGAAACTTTCTTGATGGCCGTTTAATCGGGAAAGCAGGCAAGCCCTACATTCACCGAGGTGGCTTCTGCTTGGAGACGCAGCACTATCCGGATAGTCCGAACCAAAAGAGTTTTCCCTCATGCATCCTTCGCCCTGATGGTGTTTATCAAACCACCACCGTCTTTACCTTTAATGTGAAGTGAAAAGATTCGATGCGAGGTGCTTCTCCTATTCAAATATCTACCAAGTAAGTCTGATGTCAAAGAATCAATCTGAGCAAAAGAGTTCGTTTTCCGATCGTCGATCTTTTCTTGCTGCTGCAATGACGACTGTCGCCTCCTCTGTGGTAGCACGCGACTACGGTCCGAATGCCGCACCCGTAAGGTATCCGGAGCCGGATGTCATTTCTCTGGATAAGAGCTTTGATAAGTACAGGTTGGGTAACGCTCCAATTCAACGTCTGTACCATAGCCAAGAAATGCTTTGGGCGGAGGGGCCGGCATGGAATGGTGTGGGCCGTTACCTGCTGTGGAGTGACATTCCCAATAATCTACAGCTAAGGTGGTTGGAGGAAGATGGGCATGTAAGCAAGTTTCGTCAGCCCTCGGGGAATAGCAATGGGAATACCTTCGATTTCCAGGGGCGACAGATTTCTTGCCAGCACCTTACCCGTCAGGTTGTCCGTTATGAGTACGATGGCAGTGTGACCGTTCTAGCTGATTCCTACGGAGGGAAGTCGTTTAATGCGCCTAACGATGCGGTGGTGCACCCAAACGGTGATATTTGGTTCACAGACCCTGGCTATGGAGGATTGATGAACTACGAGGGAAGTCGAGCGGATACCAGGTCCGTTCAGCCGTATCAGTACGAAGCCAGCTAGCGTAGCGATTCCAAGAGCGGGAAGGTTTATCCCGTTGCCGATGATATTTTTAAGCCCAATGGGTTGTGCTTTTCTCCCGACTACAAGTTTCTTTACGTGGCGGATACAGGGTCCAGTCATTATCCGGAAGCGGAAAAGGAAATTAAAGTTTGGGACGTTTTGGAAGAATCCAAGCTCGCAAACGGCAGAGTGTTCACCTCCATGCAGCTTGAAGTGGGTGGTGAAATGAAGGCCGGTATGGCTGACGGTATTCGCGCGGACGTTGATGGAAATATCTGGGCTAGCGCTGGCTGGGTCGGTGATGGCTATGACGGAGTCAATGTGTTCTCGCCTGAGGGGAAAAGAATAGGTCAGATTCTGCTTCCGGAAATCTGCAGTAATGTCTGTTTTGGAGGAACAAAAAGAAACCGTCTCTTTATGACCGCGAGCACGTCACTTTATGCGGTCTATGTTGAAACCACGGGTGCTCACATCAGCTGATTCAGTATTCGCCTTGAATTAGGTGTGTGACTACAATAGGTGAGGTTCCTCAGATTCATGAAGGCTGCATCGCATCGCAGCTTGCCTTTTTCCTCTGGTTGTTTTCAACGTGGATCAATATGAGTCGATTTCAAGCGACCTTTCTCGCACTCATCATGTTCATCCCAATGTTGGGGCCAAGTCTTACTTTGAGTGCGGAAGAGGATCATTCAGGCTTAAATTCTGAACTCGACATCGTGTATCGAGAGCAAGTCATTCCCTTGCTTAGAGCCTACTGCTGGGACTGCCACAGTGAGGATGAAGATATTGTTCTCAACCAGGATGAAGCTGTTGAAGATTTGAGAGGGAATCGCGACGTTTGGATTCGAGCAATCGCACAACTTCGTAATGGAACGATGCCACCGGTGGACGGCCCTGAACTCGATGCTGACTTGAGGGGGCAATTCGTTGACCTTCTCAGTCAGGTGGCGACTTCAGTGGATTGTGTGAATGATCCAAACGCGGGCAAAGTGGCGATGCGTCGTCTTAATCGATATGAGTATCGAAATACGATTCGAGATTTAACCGGAGTTAACTATACACCTGCAGATCATTTCCCAGGGGATGATGTCGGCTACGGATTTGATAATATCGGTGATGTGCTTTCTTTACCTCCCTTGTTGATGGAGAAGTATCTCGATGCAGCGATTGATATTTCAGGTAAAGCAATCTACACGCCTCCCGCCCCGCTCATT
>JAAXIK010000403.1:4918-13763 GCA_012270385.1 Rubripirellula sp.
ACCGAGCAGCAGGCAGCACAACTGAAGGGCGCTGCGCGGGATGCGAGGGGTTCAACCGCGGCCATGTCGAGTCGAGGTACGGTATCGCTCGCCGTTGATCTGCCTTTCTCTGGTCTTTATAAGTTCACTTTCCGCGCACGAGTTGATCAAGCGGGTGACGAACCCGTCCGTGTCGAGATTGTTTCAGGCAAGGATCAGCGGGTGGTGAACGTGCCCGCATCTGAACCTGAGGAGTATTCTGTCTTATTGCGAATGCGCAAGGGCGAACGAAAAATCGATCTCTCTTTCGTTAACGACTACTATGTCGCGGGTAAGGAAGATAGGAATTTCTATCTGTTTTCTGTCAAACTCGAAGGACAGCAGGAGAGTGTACCACCGGCAATTGCACCCGATCTACCTGCTAGTCATCGACGCTTGATTTTCGTTACTCCTGATGAGAGCCTTAGTGAGGATGAAGCTTCAGCGATGATTCTCGGTCGATTCGCAAGTCGTGCTTTCCGTCGTCCAGCAACGAACCAAGAAGTGCAACGTTTAGTCGGGTTGGCCAATGTAGTTAGAGATCAAGGCGGTACTTTCGAAGAGAGTATTCAGGTTGCGTTCCAGGCAATACTCGTTTCACCCCATTTCTTATTCAAAGTGGAGAGAGCTGATCTCGAAAGTGAGCAGGAATCTCGACGGATTGGTCCATACGAATTAGCGACAAGAATCTCATACTTTTTGTGGAGTAGTATGCCAGATGATGAGTTGTTGATGATGGCGCACCGAGGGCAGATAACCGACCAAAAACGCTTGCTGGAAAAAGTTGGGAGAATGATTCAGGATCCGCGATCCAATCAATTTGTCGAGCATTTCGCAGGACAGTGGCTACAACTGCGCAATCTAGATGTAGTCGAGCCTGACAAGAAAAAGTTTTCTAGCTACGATTCCGAGATTCGTGATTTGATGCGTCGAGAGACCATGACTTTTTTTGCGGGTGTGATGCGAGCGAATTCACCGGTAACCCAATTGCTGAACGCTGACCACACCTATCTCAACGAGAAGCTGGCTAGTTACTACGGAATCGAAGGGGTGAGAGGCGACCAATTTCGGAAAGTATCCCTCAAAGGTACATATCGAGGAGGTTTGTTGACTCATGGCAGCGTCTTGACGGTGACCAGCAATCCGACACGCACAAGTCCAGTCAAACGGGGGAAGTGGATTTTGGATAACTTATTGAACACACCTCCTCCTCCGGCACCTCCTAATGTACCCGAGCTCGAGAAAGAACAACTCAGCGGAACTTTACGTGAGCGTATGGAGCAGCACCGGGAGAATCCCGCCTGTGCCGCATGCCATCAAATGATGGATCCTCTTGGTTTTGCATTGGAGAATTTTGATGCGGTAGGACGTTGGCGTGACCGTGAGGCGGGGCATCCTGTAGATGCGAGTGGGGAGTTGCCTGATGGTACCCAGTTCGAGGGTGTCGAGCAGTTGCGTGCTCTATTGGCAGGGAAACGCAGGAATGATTTTGTACGCTGTGTGGCAGAGAAAATGTTGATCTATGCAACGGGTCGAGGTACGGAGTATTACGATCAATGTGCGATCGATCAGATCGTAGAGTATGCTGGAGAAAACGATCATCGGTTTGCTTACCTGATCGCCGGAATTATTCTGAGCGATCCCTTTCAATTGCAAGGTTACCGCGAATAGGCGAGAAGAGTTATGCCTTTATCCATATCCAGACGAACTCTACTGCGAGGTCTCGGAACTACAGTGGCCTTACCGATGTTCGATGCAATGGCGTCGACTCGTTTGTTGACTGCTGCCGAACAGGAAGTGTCACCGCCACTTCGGATGGCTTTTCTTTATGTTCCCAATGGGATGCATATGGCGGATTGGACGCCGAGCCAAGAGGGCACTGAATACGAATTAACACCGACGTTGCAAGGAATCAAGAAATATCGAGAGTCTTTCAACGTGCTGACGGGTCTAACCCTTGATGGTGCAAGAGCTCATGGTGACGGTGGTGGGGATCATGCTCGCAGTGTCGCTGCATTTCTGACAGGAGCGCATCCCCGAAAAACCAATGGGGCTGATATCCAAAATGGCGTATCGATTGATCAGGTGACCGCTGAACAAGTGGGGAAAGCGACTCGTTTCTCATCGCTCGAGTTGGGTCTCGAAGCGAGTGCTCAAGCCGGAAATTGTGATAGCGGCTATAGTTGTGCCTACGCTTCAAATATGTCTTGGCGTGGTCCCACCAATCCAGTCGCCAAGGAGATTGATCCTGGTGCTGTGTTTGACCGTTTATTTGCTGGTCAAACCTCAAAAGAACCGCGAAGGGCCAAGACAACCCGCGAAAAATATCGAAAAAGTGTTTTGGATTTTGTTCTTGAGGATGCCAAGTCCTTACATCAAAAGCTACCGGCAGTGGATCGGCGCAAGCTCGATGAATACCTCTACTCGGTTCGTGATGTTGAAAATCGATTGGTTGGAGTCGAGCGGTTGGAATTTACCGAAGAAGGTGTGCCAGATTTTCCTCGACCTGCTGGTGTTGCTCAGGATTTGGCCAAGCACTCGGAGCTGATGTTCGACATGATGACGCTCGCGATGCAGACGGATAGTTCAAGGATTTTATCCTTCATGTTCACCAATGCGGGTAGCAATCGTAGTTATCCAGAAATTGGTGTTTCTGAGGGGCATCATGAGTCTTCGCATCATGGTAAGAGCGAACATAAACAACAGAATATTGCCAAGATCAATCGATTCCATGTCGATCGTTTCGCATACTTTCTTTCTCGACTCAGCCAGGTGCGTGAAAATAATGGCAAGACGCTCTTGGAAAATAGCATGGTTGTTTACGGAAGTGGCATTAGTGATGGAGACCGCCATAATCATGACGATCTGCCAATACTCCTTGCGGGTGCGGGCGCGGGACGCATCCAGACAGGAAGGCATATCCGATATGAGAACGGGACTCCGCTGTGCAATCTCTATCTTTGGATGATGCGGCAGATGGGGGCTAAAGCGGAGAGTTTTGGTGATAGCACATCTGAGATCACTGGCCTTTCGGGCCACGCTTGATTACCAAAGTGATGTCGACCTTACCGTAGCTTTTCTTCGCTCGAAACCACAATCTCATTGAAATGGCTGCCGTCAAAGTAAGTCTTGGCAGCGGAGGAAACATCGTCGACGGTCACGCTGCGTATCCGATCAAGTCTATCGTCGGTGCTAAGGTGTTCTCGTTTGGTTAGCCAACGGCTTCCCAAACCGAATAGACGATTGCTGGGTCGTTCGCTCTGCATGATTATTCCCGCCGACGCTTTGTTGATGGTCTGGCTCAGTTCATCATCGGTCACTCCGTGAAGTGCCACATCATTAAAGATCGTCTCGATCTGTTTTCGATTGGCAATCAAATCATCGGGGGAGCAGACAAGGTAAGTGAACCAGGCACCGCAGTCGGTGAACTCATGTGGCCATACTGTCGCCACTTCTGCCCGTCCGGTGTCGTTCAAATCCCAGAACATTGGGCTTCCACCCTCGTCGCCTAGGTTGGAGGCGAGCACCCTTGATGCTTATTGATTAGACGTTGATTCAGAGGGCCCATCACCAATCTTGACAAGATAGGATTGGTGTAGATCCGGTATATAGAGATGGGGATCCAACGCGATTCCGTCAGGAAGGGTCTGCGGATCATCCGGCTGAAAACCCTCGCTGGCTACATCGGATCTTGAGTTCCATGAAGTAGTTAGTTTTTCAACCTGACTTACCAGTCCGTCAAAGTCAATATTGCCTGTTGCCGCCAACACCATATTATCGGGGCGATACATGGCCGAGAAATACTCGCGCATTTTTGAAGCCGTCATCGCGCGAATCGATTCTGCGGTGCCAAGTACCCTTCGTCCTAGACCACGCGGGCCATAGTGCACTTCCATGGATCTTTCAAATGCACCGAATGGTGGTTGATCTTCGTACTTCGCTATCTCCTCAAGGATTACCTTGCGTTCAACTTCGAACTCCTCGTTAGATAACGCGGGAGAGAGCATGTCCGTCAGTAGATCAACTAATTTATCCTGAAACTTAGGTAGGACGGTGGCGTAATAAACCGTTTGTTCTTCAGTAGTGTAAGCATTACCTTGGCCCCCAAGTTCATCAAGTTCACGATTCACGTCCGCTGCAGATCGCTTCTCTGTTCCCTTGAACATCATGTGCTCTAGGAAATGACTGAGACCTGATTGTTGATCTGTTTCATCGCGTGATCCGGCTTGGACAAAGTAACCCAACGCGGCTGAGTAGCCTCTTGAATCAATTTCTGCTGCAACGCGGAGACCATTGCTGAGTGTGGTTTCACGAAATTCAGGCATGCTCAATTCACTGACGAGGTGTGCGAATCTTGAGGAGTTGATAGACGATCTGGACCCAATGTGACGATTCGGTAATCACCTGGAGGGTGTGCTTTCCAGTATTCGCGGACTTGATCAAGCGTCAGAGCTTCGATTGCAGATTCCAGTTCCTTGGTGGAGATTGGATGCCCAATCTGATAATAGTCAGATGCGAGAGAGGAAGCTCGCGAGGCGCTGGACTCTTGCTCCATGATCAAGAGGCTTTGGATCCTCGTCTGCCATCTTCTCAATTCTGCTTCGTTCAGATCATCCACAAGATGGCTGATTTCTCTCAGAGTGACATCAAGGGTTTGTTGAGCTCTTTCCGGAGTCGTTCCTGCGTACCCAAAAACACCGGCGTCCTGCTTCAATGAGTGGCAGCTTGCAGTCACCGTGTAGCAAAGGCCCTGTTGTTCTCGGACTCGGTCAAACAGGCGACTGCTCATGCCATCACTGAGGATTCCAATCCCCGCTCTCATTCTGAAATAATCAGGGTGGCCATAGGGAATCGTTCTGTAAGCGAAGCCGATATGCGTTTGACTTGAATCGGAGTGGATATGTTCATAACCACCGGCGCCGGAGGCAGCTTCCTGATCAGTTACGGGTTTGGAATGCCACTGACCGAACGAATCTTCTACCCATTGGTAGGCGAGAGTTGCGTCCACATTGCCCGCGATTGCCATGATGGATTCACCCGCATGATAATGAGATTCAAAAAACTCTCTCACATCGCTCTGTGTAATCCTCTTGATTCCTTCCTCGGTTCCATTGGATGGTCGTCCAAGCACGGGGCCGTAATGCATCTGCCGGAGTGTTTGCATCACGCGATGTGTCGGCTCATCCTGATTGGCTCGGATTTCCTGGAGCGACATCATTCTTGCGTCTTCCAACTGATCTTCAGGCAGATGTGGGTTTTGCACAATCTGAGCGTAGAGTTCAATCGCGTCCTTCAACGACTCCCTAGGCATCGATGCACCAAAATTTGATGTCGACACGCTAACACCAGAGGAGCGATCCATGCCTAGGTTGTCATGAATGCCAACTAAATCCCGGCTGCTATGCTTACCGGCACCTCGTTGAACCATTTCGCAGGTCAATCCGCTGAGACCTCCAAGAGATCGTGGTTCCACATCAACACCGGCACGAATGGCGATCGAAAAAGCCGCAGTACGTAGCCAAGGCATTGGCTGAACCAAAACGGTCATACCATTGCTTAGTTGTTTCCAGGTGATTTCATAACTGGTGGGTGACTTGCTCAGTGGAGGACTCCGTCGGAGAAAGGGCTGACTGCCAGTCTGTCCAGACTGTCAATCATTGATCGAGGTGCTGTGGGGTTTTAGAGTTATCCAAGGCCACTAATCGAAACGACTTCGACGGTCTTCACTCGTCCAATCAAAGTATGACTACTCGCGTCATCAATTTGAATTTGCATGAACTCACCTGCTTGCCGAAGATTTCCATCAAAAACAACAATCCTATCGCAGTGTGTACGTCCCGTCATTTGGACGATTGATGGATCGCTGTTTTGCTTATTTTTCTTGCTTGGTCCCTCCACAAGAACATCCACCACTTCACCAACCAGTTTCAAGTTGTCTTCTTTGGCAATGCGATTTTGAACTTCTAAAAGCTCGTTATTACGGCGTACTTTGACTTCCCTCGGAATATCATCGGGAAGGGTATCGGCTGCTTTGGTCCCGGGGCGGACACTGTACTGGAAAATAAAGCTGTTCTTGAATCGACACCGTTCTAGTAATTGAATCGATTTTTGGAAGTCTTCCTCGGTTTCTCCACTGAAGCCGACAATGAAATCGCTGCTCACCGTAGCCTCAGGAAGTACTCGCTCGATTCTCTCAAACATTTCCATGTAGTCTTTGACCGTGTATCCCCGTTTCATCCGTTTTAACACCGTGTCCGAACCACTCTGAGCGGGCACGTGTAAGTAGGGAGATACCTTTGGAAGATCCCGGATCGTCTCGAGAAGTCGCTCCGTCATGTCTTTAGGATAGTTAGTCACAAACTTGATTCGGCTAAGCCCCTCTACTTCGTGAAGATTCTCGAGTAAGGCTGCCATGTCAGTGTGAGTTCCATCTTCATGGCGAAACTTGTAACTGTTGACAGTTTGACCAAGCAGAGTGATCTCCTTCGCGCCCTGTTCGGCAAGGGTTCTTGCCTCGGAAACGATCTGTTCCGGTGAGCGTCCCTGTTCGGGACCTCTCGTATTTGGCACAACGCAGTAGGTGCAGAATTTGTCACAACCAATTTGGATGCGGAGGTACGCTTGAAAGGGCGTGGGGCGCATGGTGGGGTCGCGCAGTGGATCAAAGGTTTCGTGGCTCCTGGCGATGACCGCCTGCGAGCCATCTTTGCGTGATAGCGATACCGCCATCTGTCTACCTTCACCGTCTTCAATTTTTTGAAGCAATCCCGGAATCGTGTGAAGCTGCCCCGGGCCAACCACTAGGTCCACATAGGGAGCTCGTTTGAAGATGATTTCTTGATCCTTCTGCGCCATGCAGCCCATCACCCCGATCGTTTTCTCTGGATGATTTTCTTTGTCTTGTCGAATCGTCCCGAGCGCACTATAGACCTTCTCTTCAGCGTGTTCACGAACACTGCAAGTGTTGTACAGAACACAGTCGGCTTCTTGAGGGGTATCGACTACGACGTACCCGTGACGCTTCAGATCTGCAATCACCATTTCGCTGTCCAAAACGTTCATCTGACAGCCAACGGTTCTGATATAGACTTTTTTCATCTTTTAATCTGTCGTTGTGCGCGTAGCCTTAGCTACATGTGATTGAGCTGCTATCCCAGTGCAAACTCCAAGGTCATGATGCCAGAGCAGCAATGTGCCAGAGCAGCAATGTGCCAGTGCTAATGTATCACTGAAATGAGGGATTTCCATTCCAAGAGGGCGATCACTCCTTTAGTCCAAGCAGGAGTGATTGACCCGCACATCATGAATCGGCAAATTTCCGTTTTTCACAAGGATTCCTACCTGCACAGGATACCCGCAGGGAGGTCACTTGGGATAGGTAGCCTTTTGGGGTGAATGAGAGCTCAATCAGGGCACCTTCACCCCATGCGGGGATAGGTATTGCCTGAAGTGTAGCCATGGGAAACCGGTCAGATGCTACTCTGGCTCATTTGAGCCTTCCCGATCCTCAACCTTCGGAATCTGCTGCGAGGGTACGACCACACCACAACTGACAACAAATTGGATCGCCTCATCAATGGTCAGGTCGAGGTCGATCGCCTCACTTTTCTTGACGGTGACGGTGAAACCCGTCATGGGCATCGGGCTAGTCGGCATGAGGATACTCAGCATCGGCTCGCCCGTTGCATCCGCTATACCTTGCATGCTGTTACCCGTTACAAATCCAATCGACCAGATACCCTCTCGGGGATACTGGATCGCCACGACACGGTTGAATTCAATCTCTCGTTCGCTAAACGCGAAGTCGGTCACCTGTTTGACGCTACCGTAGACCTTACTGACCACAGGCGTACCGAGGATAGCTCTCTCGAACCCTTGGAGAACCCAGCGTCCCAAGCCAATCGTGACAATTCGGCCGAGAAAATAGAGCACTGTGGTGAAAAGAATCAAAAAGACGGGAACCACGAATCGCCGCTGCAAGTATTTGAGTTGGACGTATCGATGCCAGTAGGCATTGGCACTGGAAGGTGCGGCGGTGAAAGGGCCAAAATCTCCCAATCGTTGGTCTACATGTCGCTTTACTTTTTCGGGGAGGTACCTGCGTCCGGTTGGATCCGGTACATAGCGAATTCCCTCGAATGTGAATCCTTCGGTTCGCTTGCTAGTCAGTGTAGGCTGAGCGTCAGCCGGTATTTCTGAAAACGTGTTCTCGACATTGACAACTATTCCCCAGCGAACCCAGGATTCAATTGGCGTCAAGACGTAAGATTCAATGGTTGACCAAGCCCAGATCAGTACAACGATGGTCAGCAAGGGAGGTAGCACGCCGCCGAGCCCTCGCAGAACGACCCTTCGAAAGCCGCCTCGAACCGTCCGCCGAGACGCGACCGCGGAAGTCGATTCGGAACGTGCCATGAGGGTGGGTCTCTCTGCAGGGGGGGTGGTGCGTGGTTGGTCTTTTCAAGTCTAGCTCAGGAACTTCACCAACCGGAGCTTTTTCTACGATGAAGCCGGTACTAAGTTCGAACCGTCCTCGGCGATAAAAGCTTCACTCTTGAAGTTTTATCCACGAGACAAGGTGTTAGCCGATCCTCGGATTTTCTCAGAGCTACCGAATTCAATCCCCGCCAAACTAGCTCTTCAATCTGTATCGGCGGGCGGGACAGATGACATCAATGTTATGAATTTGGGTTCTCTAATTTTCTCCAGTTCGAAGAATTAGGTAGGGAACGAGCTAGCACTGCCACGGAGAGTGGACCTGCTTTCAGTCGACGTAATACTCGGCAAATCTCATTTATGGTTGCTCCCGACGTGAGAACATCATCCA
>JAAXIK010000403.1:13773-19806 GCA_012270385.1 Rubripirellula sp.
CATAATCCACGACCAAAATATGTTTCCCTGAGAGGCTTCTTATCCCTCGAGGTAAGAAATCTGCTGTGCTTAAGAAAGCGTCTCGCATGTTCTCGTTGCGAATCTTATGACTAAGCCAGGCTTGTTTTGAGACAAGACGGCGGGGAAGTACGATGCGTCTACAGGGAACGCCCAATGTTTTTCCCACCGATTCAGCTACCGATCTGCAGCCCTCTCCTCCGCGGATGATTCTTCGGTAGAAGTGGCTGGGGACATAGGTGATTAAATCCGGCTTTTTGCGACCTCTTCTCTGCAGAAGTTTACCAAGTCTTATTCCAAGAGAACTGGCCAAGCTCCGTTCATGCTGAAATTTGGATAGCACCACTGCATCTTTCACGAGGCCATCGTAAACCCACATGGCATCTAAATGATTCCAAAGGTAATCGCGTTGTTTGCAATGAATGCAATGTGACGGATGAGGATTGGTTCGTGCTACGGTTTCATTTTGCTGGTCTTTGAAAGTCTGGCTCGCAGAGGGGATGCCACAGCGTCTGCAGGCGGAATGCATCAGATTTCCACTTCGAATCAGTTTGTGATTGCATGTGATGCAAAAGTCACCATCAACAACAGGTTCTTTGCAAAGAAGACACTGCTTGGGGAAAGCGAGGTCAATCACCCAGCGACCGAAGGCCTTTGGGGGCGATTCACTGACGTGCTTGGCCGTCTTTGAATTGATGATGGATCTCCCAAGCGATGGGGATTCAGAAGATTCTTCCCAGACGTGATCATCTTCTTCAGGATTGACTGTTTACCTACTGATCCTTTCGGATCACCCGATAAAGTCAAATGCAATCAGGTGAAACGATCTTCGACTTTTTCCTGTTGCGGTAAGAAGCTAGGTGTTGGCGACGGGTAGCGGCCGTGTGGTTTGAGCCTTCGCTTTGGCCAAGAAAGATAGGTGCGAATCCCGTTTTTACTTTTTGGATAGGGTCCAGTCTCGACGTTGGCGACTGCTGGGGATGCCCATTCGTTTTCGATACTTGGTTACAGTTCGCCTGGCCACATTCATTCCGGACTTCTTTAATTCGTCAACAATTTTCTCATCGCTATAAGGATCACTCTTGTCCTCCTTATCAATGAGATCTTGTAACTTGATTCGAATGGTATCCCATGCAACATCTTCCCCATCTTCGTTCTGAGTGCCGCCCACAAAAAATCGCTTTAGGGGTAGGATACCGCGAGGAGTTTGCATCCACTTGTCATCCACAGCTCGACTAACCGTGGTAACGTGCACACCCACTTTATCCGCAATTTGTTGCATTTTCAGCGGTTCGATGGACTCGGGACCTTCGTCAAGAAACTTTTTCTGATGTTTAACAATGGCTTGTGAGACGCGCGTGAGCGTGCTTCGTCTCTGTTCAATGGAGTCAATTAACCATTGAGCGCCATTGATTTTATTCTTGATGAATTCTTTTTCTTCCGCCGTACACTGCGGGTCCTGAAGGCGTCTACGATAGTAATCGCTGATGAATAAGGTTGGAACTCGATCATCATCCAACTTCACGGTGTAGTTGCCTTCTTCATCATGCCCCAGAATGATGTCTGGAGTAACGTTCGGAACATAGGTTTCCATGAAGGCTGCACCCGGTTTGGGATTGAGTACATGGAGTTCGGCACGCACTTCTTGAATCAACTCGATTGAGTAGCCCGTCCGTTTTGCAATCTGCGGGAGTCGATTCTCAGCTAAGTCCTCGAGATGAGACTCAATCAAAGTTTGCATTTCCTCATGATGAGAAAAGCTGGATTTGATTTGCATTAAGAGACACTCTGATAAACTTCGAGCGGCAATTCCTGTCGGTTCGAGTGATTGAACCACCGCAAGCGCCCTTTCGGCAACCACTAAGTCTTCGGGCTCATGATCTTGAGGAAGAAGATCAGATAAAGGGGTACGTAGGTAGCCCCCGTCCCGAGCATCGAGTGTGCTAATGATGCGTTCTGCTAGTTGCTCGATTCGATCATCGATATCCATTTCCGAGAGTTGATGGAGCAGGAAATCGTTGAGCGATTCAGGGCGCGAAACAGCGTTCGCCATTAAATCATGACGTCGATCCGATTCTGCTTGCATCGCACCTGATGATCTTCGAAAGGACTCATCAAAGGTATTAGGCAGCTCAGAGACCATATTTTGAAGGCGTTCGAAGTCTTCTTGATTGTCATGGTCGTTGTCGACAACCAATTCTTTCTCGTTTTCGCTCCGAGTGTCTTTCTCTTGGGGATCGACCTGATCTTGGGGCGTTAACGGATCGACCTCTTGTTGCTCGAGAAGAGGGTTTTCGTTCATCTCTTGTTCAATGCGTTCCTGCAATGCAAGCGCTGGCAACTGCAGAATCTCCATCGACTGGATCATCCGCGGTGCTAGTTTTTGAGTTTGCAATTGCCGGGCTTGTAAGCCCATGGACATCCGCATAACAGTTCATTCCCTCTACAAAAGCTTGCCAATCTCTCACCGACTTTGGCTATCGGTCGAACAATTCACTCACCAGCTTGGCTTGGAAGCTTGTGGCCCTCTTGCATGAGCGTTCAGTCAAAGCCTCAAAGTTCGTGCTCGTGCGCATCTACCAAGCGCACTCAGTGTAAGTAGAGTCGCTCAATTTTTTTTATTTTATTCCAAGTCACCAGTCAATTGCTGCGAGCTGAAATGCTCTCCGCTGACCCGTGTCGCCCCAATTTAAGGTGGATATATGGAGTTCTTACCGTCAAAACGGCATTATTGGGTGAGAAAAGGCAGATTTGTGCGAATACCGTTCCAATTATAGTTTTTGGCGACCACTTAGGGCGTCGGTAATCATTTCGCGGTTTGCATACTCAAGAACGCTACCTGCTGTGATACCACGCGCCAATCGAGTGATTTCTACCGGGAACTCGCTTAGAAGGTTACTGATGTAGAGTGCCGTCCCATCACCTTCAATCGTAGGGTTGGTCGCCATGATGACTTCAACGAAATTTCCCTTTCGGACTCGGTCCACGAGTGGCTCGATGGTGAGTTGATCAGGCCCGATTCCATCGAGTGGTGCGATGCGGCCGAGAAGTACGTGGTAGACGCCTTTGAAAGCTGCGGACTGTTCCAGGCTCATCAAATCTCTCGGCTGCTCTACGATGCAGAGGCGAGTTTGGTCGCGACCAGGGTCTGAGCAGATCAAGCAGTTCTCTGACTCCGATAGGTTAAAGCACTGCGAACAGTAATGGACATCCTGTCGAACTCTTCGGATCGCTTCCGATAGAGCCAACGCTTCGCTTTCACTAACCCTCAGCAGGTGAAAGGCGAGTCGTTCAGCGCTTTTTCGTCCGATTCCGGGTAATCGGCCAAGCTGATCCACTAAATCCGCAACTGCTCCTCCATGATCCGACATGCGTTATTGACCTCCGGTTAGGCTGGTTAGCATGCTATCGATTCCTGGCAGATTTAATTCGAGATCTGCAGCAAGTTCGCGGATTGCCTCAGCATAGAGTTTTTTCGCTGAGGTACCTGCTGCATTGGTTGCCTGTAGGATCGCTTGTTCTAATGCGTCTCCGGTCAGAGAGGGAGCGACATCGATCGATTGAACTTGCCCAGTCCCAGTCATCACGATCTTGACTTGCCCACAGTCTGAACTCTCGCACACCGTTTCTGACTTCATCCGTTCATTCAGTTCCGCTAATTTGTCGGGAAGCTTTTGCAGGGATCCGACCATGGATGCAATGTTTCCGAGGTTTCCGAGTCCTTTGAACATGTTCTGTACCGTTTTTTACCTGTAGGTCGAGGAGTCGATCGAATCGGAGGAGAATCGATAGCGATATAAAGTTGCGATGTGTTCGAGTTTGATTGCTCTACTGGGGTGTATGCTGCATTATCTAGGTTTGTCGATTCCGACAATTTCTGCCTCGAATACTTCGAGGCAATCCTTGATGAGTTGGTGATTCTCAATTTCTCGCATTCGCTGCATTCGCGAAGGCTTGGATACCGAAGGCTTCGGCTCTGTTTTTTTCGTGGATGACCTCTGAAGTATCACATCAAAATGGATCGTGTCACCGGTGAGTTGTTTCAGACTGCTCATGATCGCTTCACGATGCTCCGTTGAGTCGAGACGTCGTTTAGCAAGACTTGCATCCGGAGAAAGGTGAAGCTTCGCGCGGTTAGGACCAGCGTGCTCAATGCGTTCTACCATACGAGCAAGTGATTCGGTCATCGACTCAAGTTGATCGATGACCACCCGCCATATCTTCTCTACGTTTTCTGGCTTCCATGGGATACTCTGGGTTGGCTCAGGTGGCGAGGGGTTGATCTTCTTTTCATCGCCCTGCCCTTCTCTCTGATTACCCAACGATCCATTGCTTATGACGGCATCTGGTGGTGTTGCCATGGGTGGACCATCCGAGTCAGTCCTCCGCTGACCTTGCACACTGGAAGCATGTTCGGATTGAACATGAGTTTCAGTTTGGTCGAGTTGAGGTCGAGTCGAATTTTGAGGGGGAGCTTGCGGTGACTTTCCACTCGATGCTTGTCCCTCCTTACCACCTGCTTCTGGAGCGATGCGTTGCTTTGGAGATTTCGCGTTCAGCGGGATGTTTTTTTTTTCCGTCTGAGTGGGTGATCCCGCGTGATTCAAGTGGTTGGCTTGTTGAGCGGATTCGGCAAGATCAACGATGTGTTGAAGGTCTGGTAGGTTGCAAATTTGAATCAGCGTTGCTTCCAAAAGCACTCGAGCGTAGACGCTATGGCGAGTCCTCACCAGGGTCTGATCAATCAGGCCGACTACGGCTAAGACGGTCTGAAGGCCCCACTGCTCTCCCAAGTCTTGCAGCGCTTGATACATGGATGCAGATGCGTGCCGAAGCATCGATGCGTCACAACCAACGGTAACGGCCATCAGATCTCGAAAATATCCCAAAAGCTGCTCGGCTAGTTTCCCTGCATCCACGCCCTCATCCACCGCGGTATCCATCAGTTTCAAAGCAGCTGCCGCATCCCTTGAAGCAAGGGCATGGGCGAGCTGATGCAAACGCTCATCATTTGCTGTGCCGAGCATAGAGTGAACGTGTTCAGCGGTGAGTTTGCCTGTGCTGAAGCTCAGAACCTGTTCGAGCAGCGATTGGCTATCTCGCATTGAACCTGCAGCCCGTCGGGCAATTAATTCTAATGCTGATTCATCTGCCTCTGATTCTTCCGAATCCACGATGTACCGAAGTCGGCTCACTATTTCCTGAAGCTCAACCGGAGCAAAATCGAACCTTTGGCATCGGCTGAGAACGGTGATCGGAATCTTTTCTGGATCGGTGGTGCAAAAGATGAATTTGACGTGTTCCGGAGGTTCCTCAAGTGTCTTCAGCAATGCATTAAAGGCCGGAGTCGTCAGCATGTGGACTTCGTCAATAATGTAGATCTTGAAGCGTGATCGACTTGGTCGGACTCCTGCGTTGGCTCGTAGGCTTCGGATTTCATCGATGCCGCGATTGCTTGCACCGTCAATTTCAATCACATCCACATCTTCACCCGAGTCAATCGCACGGGAGATGTCGGAATCCTGATCAGGCGCCGAGTTGGGTGCTCCGGGGCAGTTCAATGCCTTGGCAAAGATTCTCGCAGTGCTGGTTTTACCTACACCTCGAGCGCCGGTGAAAAGATAGGCATGACCGACGCGATTGGTTTCGATTGCGTTTCGTAGGGCTTGTCCCACATGTTGCTGACCGACTAGCTCGTCAAAGTTTCTCGGTCGATACCTTCTCGCAACCACCACATAACCACTGGAATTTTCGGTGGCTTGGGATTCTGTCGTTGATGTGGATGAAGGCTCTGACATGCAAGTGATGCAACAGGATGGGAGTCACCTTAGAGTGGGAAAGCACCGTCCAACTCGAAGTGTCAGTGGATGCAATCGGAGCCTCTGATCATTCTGAGAAACCTTCAGAAGGCTCATCTCCACGACGTAAGAGTTAAGACTGCTTCTCCCCTGCGGGCTGGAGGCAACCCTCACACAAAGCTACACCGCTTATGGCTGCTCCAGTTAAGGCCTGACC
>JAAXIK010000507.1:0-366 GCA_012270385.1 Rubripirellula sp.
GATCCTTTTACTCACATCCATTATGCCCGCCTGACAAGCCAATGTGTCACCGAACATAGCGCGCAATTCCCGGCGCAGAGCCAATTTTGCCCCAACCTATCGGTTACGGCAAAATCCACTCCACTGTGACTTAGATTTCTTTAGAAAAAAAGAATTTTTTGTTTGGAATCAGCCGTATTAGACAGGTGTGCAAAGAAAAAGACCCACCTGTGGGTGGGTCTTTGATCGATCAGATAGTGCGGCCGAGAGGACTCGAACCTCCACGGGATTATCTCCCACTATGAACTAAACATATAGAGTCTCACATTTCCGCCACCTACGCGTTCTAGGTTAACGTCATTTGAAATTCAAAGAGTATCCCAGATG
>JAAXIK010000507.1:376-3977 GCA_012270385.1 Rubripirellula sp.
GCGTGGTTACCTTCATTGGCAAGTCGAAGAGTTTCGCAGAATTCCGAATTACGTCAACGCCGGGCGATCGGATTTTGGCATCGGGTTTGTTTGCATATCCAATTTCTCAAGAATCCCGATGTAGAGGATGTTGTGGACATGGGTATGGAATGCTTTTTTTAATGGAGTGTGTTCTGTTTTTCTGAGCACTTCCTTTATCACGTCGGCTCTGAATCAGGCCTTAGACGAATGCTCCCTGCTCTAGTTCTCTCTTTGGATTGACTCTTCGGCGTTGACCCTTGCTGAGACATGGCACACAATCCTCACCCCCAAAACTACACATTCCCACCTAGATGACGATCGATGACTGATCTCCCAAAGAACACGGATTTACCAAGCTATTGCCAGGCGGTCGCTGCGGCAGCTAAAGAGGCTAGCTACCAATTAGCTCTACTCGACACTGAAGCCAAGAATCGCTGGTTGGAAGCATCCGCCGATCAATTGCTTGCGAGCAGCGACATGATCCTGGAAGCCAACCAAAAAGATCTCACGGCAGCTCCGAGTTATGGACTGACCGATGCCAGTATCGACCGACTCCGTCTGGATGTTCAGAGATTAGAAGGTATTGCTTCCGCGCTTCGAGAGATTGTTGCCCTCCCCGATCCGATTGGTGAAGTGATAGAGGGTTTCACCCGTCCTGGCGGATTACAGATTCAGAAAACACGTGTACCTCTTGGAGTGGTCTTCTTTATCTATGAAAGTCGACCCAACGTCACTGCCGACGCGGCTGCAATCTGTGTGAAGAGTGGCAATGCTGTAATCTTGCGAGGTGGAAAGGAAGCGATGCATAGCAGTCAAGCGATTGTAGATGTGCTCAGGATGACCGCGGAAACGGAGGGTCTGCCTGCTGCCGCAGTGCAATTGGTCTCTACGACAGATCGTGAAGCAGTTGGGCATTTTTTGCAGATGGATGGACAGGTTGATGTCACCATTCCCAGGGGTGGTGAGGGACTGATCCGACGCGTTGCGAGTGAAGCGACGATGCCCGTGATCAAGCATTACGATGGGAACTGCCATGTCTACGTCGATTTGGCAGCAGATGTTGAAATGGCAGCCAATATCATTGAGAACTCCAAGTGTCAGCGAATGGGCGTCTGCAACGCATGTGAATCCCTGTTAATTCATGACGGGATCGCTGAGCTTGCTCTTCCAGTGATTTCAGAGCGTCTGCACACTCACGGGATAGAAAAACGCGCTGATGATAAAGCTGCCCCGCACATACAGGGTTCGGTGGCGGCGTCTCCTGAGGACTGGGGGGCTGAATATTTGGGGACAAAAATTAGTGTGGCAGTAGTGGATTCACTCGAAGCTGCTGCCAAGCATATTAACCGCTATGGGTCGGGGCATACCGACGCTATCGTCACCAATTCCTTGCAATCCGCAAATCGATTCACTCAGCTGGTGGATAGCTCTGCTGTGATGGTCAACGCGAGTACTCGTTTCAACGATGGGGGAATGTTCGGCCTCGGCGCCGAAATCGGTATTTCAACCGACAAGTTTCATGCTCGTGGTCCATGTGGACTTCGCGAATTGACCACTTACAAATACATCGTGAATGGCCAGGGGCAGATCCGCGAGTAGCTAGGAATTCACAGGGACAACTTGCGTCAAGAGCCATCTCTCCGTTAATCTCGATGTTGCGGCTTTTCCGTTAACGCTGTTTCCTCACGGCGTCATGAGATTTCGAAATCGGCACGTTCTAGGAAGGGAGTCTTTGATGGCTGACGAATCCATGGTCAGGACCCAAGCGGATCCCCTTGAGCAAGCAATGGGAGCCATGAAGGACGATGACACTGGGATCGATGATCTTCCAAAAGCTGAGAATCATGAAGCGGTTGAAGAAGTCAGTGAGTTGGGAGGAGAGAAGATTTGCCAGATCGAGCGCAGGTTCGAGACCTTCGTTCGACAGGTAAAGCAAACGATCACGAAGATGCTCCAGACCAGTTTGTCCTGTCAGCTAGGTAAGATTCAATCTGGGAGCTGGGCTACTCTTGATAACACTTACCAAAGCGCCAAGGCATCGTACCAACTGCGTGCCAGTTGCTTACCCAAAGATGTGGTGCTTCATATTGATGCAGATTTAGCTCACGCGGTCGTCAACCGGATGCTTGGTGGAACAGACGAAACCAGCGTCGCTGAAGATCGTGAATTCACCATGATGGAATCGCGATTGATGTTGCGATTCGCAACCGAGTTAGCAACCAGCTTGCAGCAAGCGATCGATCCAGAACGAGTCTCGGCACCATGTGTACAGCAGCTAGATGCTTCTAATCGATATGATCTCGATCTGGGCGTGGGGCCATCCTGCACAATCATCCCATTACGAATCGAGTGGTCCAACCAACGTGGGGTAGCAGCGCTACTCCTACCTCAGGAGGTGGTCAACGGTTTGCTGGCTTCCGATACTTGCGAAAAATCCGATTCGGCAGACGATGATGCTTTCACATCAAAACAAATTCTGGATATGAAGCTCGACGTCTCAGTAGTCGTCGCAAAATCAAAAGTGAAGACCGCCGATTTGCTAAGCCTCAAGGTGGGCGACATCATTACCACGGAGAGATCTGTGAAGGATCCGCTCGATCTTGTCGTTCAAGGAGTGCCAAAGTTCAAGGTCACTCCCGGGGCTCATCAAGGCAATAAAGCCGTAAAGATTGTGCATGCGATTGATCAACCTGATCGTTGAGAAGCCATTACCGCAGCATGAATGGATGGATCGATGGTGGATCAGCGCTAGATCTTTTTGAGTGGACTTTCATCAACGGTATTAAATTGGTTAGACGCTTACTACACTGTTCAAAAAAAAGCCACCTCAAAGTGATGAGGTGGCTTCTTGTGTTGACGCATATGGTTTAGGGAGGTTCCCTAGATCATTTCTTTCAGGCCTTTGAGAGGGCGGATAGAAAGCTTTTTGCTCGCCGGCTTTGGCTTGAGCCAAATTTCGCTTCCGTCAGCTGGGTTACGACCTTTACGCTTTGGCTTTGCGGGAACGTCTTTGAGGACGATCTTGCAGAGGCCTGGAATCGCGAATTGTCCTGGGCCACCTTTAGCCAAGGATTTCTCGATCTCGCCAGTCAGTGCATCGAACACTGCAGCGACATCTTTTTTGGACAGTTCGGTTGCTTCTGCGATGTTGGCCAAAATTTGAGTTTTGGTCGGCGCTTTAGGAGCAGCTTTTGCCATGGTTTGAGACCTTTGTAATGGTGAGTTGGGTCGATTTAGATTCGGAAATTCAATGAATCCAAATTGCGTGACCGAAAGTGTTATGTGCCTTACCCAATCGTTGCAACCCGGCTTTGGCCAAAAATACCCGCGTTTTCACCGGTTTTTACGGGAAAACCCGCTGATTCAAGCTTTCTCCGTCCCTACGGACCCGTTTGGTCGCTGGAAATCGGATTCGCCGCCCTACTCGAACGATTTTAAATCGAGTGAATCCCGGGGGGATTCTAGCCAATTTTTCGGATGAAAAGAGGCTCTTTCCCGAGCCGTGTGAGCATCCTCCGTAATGAGTAGGAGCGTGGCATCGATAGCAAAGTAGCAACCTCCCTAGTCTGGAGCTGCTCGG
>JAAXIK010000525.1 GCA_012270385.1 Rubripirellula sp.
CCGTGTAATGAAAAAAGTGTCACTCGTAGGGAGGCGTCTTCGATTGAACACGATCGATGCGATATGTCTCCGCCGGAATTGTCACGGGATTGTTTACAACACGCATGACGATGGAATTCTTTTCCATTAAATCGATCACCGTGTGCCATTCGCGCGGGATCAGGTAGCCGGCCGGCAGAGTAACCGATTGACTGACTTTGTACTGATTGAAATAGGGTATGTTTCGCACAAAAGGCTTGTCTCTGTCGTAGAACAATCTCGTTCCCCCGGTCACGGTGCTCGGTACCTGACTCGCTTCATACCCATGAAATTCAAGTCGAGCAGGATGATTGCGATCGACTTCCCATGCAATCGGTGCGGACTGTTGCCTGCGATATGTGTCTCGGTCCTTCTGCCGTAGTGACTGGATGCTCTTACCCTCTTGGGCAAGCAGCTTTAATGACGCGTCGAAAAATGCACGTGTGGCGGCCACGCGTTGCGGATACGGTTTCAGCATATGAGTCTCTGTCATATAGCCCATCGTCTGAAACAATCCGGCATAACCGGTTGAGTATCGTGGCGTTTCCAGGAACTGGTCGTATCCATTTTCTGGTGGGTTTCCACCGGAGTTGACATAGGGGATCGTGGGGTAACCTGCCGTCTCCATCGCTTTGAACAGCATCGGCTCAAATTGGGTGTGCATGTATTGCCCCAAACTGAGACCCAATTTGTCCTTTTGGCTTTGAGCAGTGGTCATGACGTGCTGGTAATCCGCTCCATTGCTGACATGAGTGTCGATGAAGAAATCAGGATCGAGCAATTGAAAGATCTCGGCAAACGATTTCGCATTTCGCGTATCGCATTTGAGGAAGTCACGATTCAGATCGTAGTTCCTTCCGTTGCCGCGAAACCCATACTCACGCGGCCCATTTTGATTGGCCCTTGTCCCCGAGTTGCGGTTCAAAGCGCCTCCGATGTTATAGAACGGTATGATCGCGACGATCACATCTTGTAACCACTCGCCGTAGGCTTCCTCCTTGAACACGAGGTCCCTTGCAAATGCCATCGACGCATCCACCCCATCCGACTCGCCGGGATGGATCGCATTATTAATCAGCAATACCGTACGCGTGTCTTTGCTTACCTCTTCAAGTGCGACGTGATTCGGATCGGTAATCAAGATCACACTCAGGGGGTACCCGCTGTCGGTTTTCCCCATCGTATGAATCGTGAGTTGTTGGCTTGCCGCTGCGAGCTCAGCGTAGTACTTCATCCCCTCTTTGTAGGTGGCGGTGTCCCAACCATCACCACCTTCATACGGCGTGGGGAACTTTGCTGCAGAAAGGTCCTGCGCGAATCCTTCGCTTGGATTGACGACGCATATCAGTACGAAGCTAAATCCGAGGGCCGATGAGATCAGCGAGAAATACCTTCGGATAACACCATCCTCCACGTCTTTGTTCTTTTGAGACACGAGACATTTTTTCCTTCGCAAGCGTATGTTATGCAACCAGACGTTCCGCTACGAAACCGAGAGTTCCCGCGCACTCTCAAGTAGGGTCTGGTTCATCCCCAATTTTTGAAAAACCAAACACGTCAAACCAGGCGTCATTGGCACTAGCACCACCGCAACCTTCAATACAGCTGCTGACGGTGGAATCAAGCAATGAGGAACAGATGCTTTGTATCTCAGTTTAGCAAGCCAGCTCGTCCGGCGGCTGGAAAAAACTGCTGACTCACTGGCTGGCTTCCTCTTCCGCTTCCAATCTTTCTCTTAATCGCTGTATGCGTGCTAAAGCTTTATCGGCACTTGGTGCTAGGAAAAAGTCGTCATCCTTACCTGCAATGGGCTCGATGGGGCCTCCCCCCCGCACCCATATAATTTCTTCAATAATCTCCGCACATCGGATTACCAGTTTTCTAGGTACAGAATCATCTGGCTCGTATCGATCCACTTGATTGGTGAAGATGGAGCTTGCAACAAAGGGCAGGCGGTTTACCGGATCTTCGTCATCTATACGCTCCCAGCGTTTGTTCATCTCTTCTTCGTACTCCAAAATCATCTCAGGAGTGATGTTCTTTACTTCGGGTTTTCACTTCTTATCCGTTGAAAAAGTGTTTTTTCTCGATCGTTTAGCCAGCTTGGCTATACTGAGTTTCGGGAACCCTCTTTCTTTTCTACTTATTGATTAAGCCGCTGCAGATGAAGTTGATGATGCCATTGAATTTCGCCAAGACCGTTACTGTATTGCTGACGATTCTTCTCAGTGTGGAAGCGCCGGGGGCAGAGGTGCAATTGGCCCAACAACCCAACCTGTCCCCTGATGGTGAGACCCTTTTGTTCGCTCGAGATGGTGACATTTGGCAAGTGCCGACTCGCGGTGGGCAGGCTAGCCGAGTGACCTTTGACTCGACAAATGAAAGCCAGCCAATTTATTCGCCAGACGGCGACCGGATCGCGTTTATCAGTGATCGAACAGGTAGCAATCAGGTTTATGTCATGCCAGCATCCGGTGGGGAGCCGAAGCAACTGACTTTTCACTCGGAGGGCTACTCCCTGCAGGATTGGTATCCGGATGGGAAAAGTCTATTGGTCCTCGCTTCTCGAGATCATCACTGGAGGTCGGCGTCACGTTTCTTTCGCATCAGTGCCAGTAAGCGTGGACCAGAGGAACTGCTGTTCAATGGCTACGGTGCTGAGGGAAAGATCAGTCCCGATGGGAAAACGCTGCTGTTTGTCCGCGAAGGAGAACGCTGGTGGCGTAAGGGTTACCTCGGCGCACGATCAGCTCAGATCTGGACCTGTGGTCGGGCGTCGGGCAAGTTCAGAAAGGTAGTGGATACCCCAGCAGGGGATCGGTCTCCTGTATGGAACAGCGACAGCCAATCGTTCTTTTATTGCAGTTCACACGGCGCAGAGAACGGAGCACGCAATTTATGGCGATGTGACCTGGCGACCAATGAGACCTCTCAATTGACGGATTTTGATGATGATCTGGTCGCTACACCCACCATCGCAGCCGACGGGAAGTCCTTGGTTTTTTCGAAGCTGTTTGATCTTTACCGATGGTCACCCCAAGCAGATACCTCCGCAGAAAAAATCGAGATAGAAATCACCGATACCGGCGAGCAGTCGGACATCTACCGCCGAACCTTAACATCAGCAACAGATGCTACATTCAGTAAAGATGGTTTGGAAATCGCATTGATTTCAGGAGGGGACCTGTGGGTGATGGAAACGGAACTGAAGGAACCCGTTCGTATTACCGACACCGCAGAGTTTGAATCGGATCCAATCTTCATCGAGGAAGATAACGCAATTGTTTTTGTCGGTTGGAAAGATGGCCAGCCAGATATCTGGAAAGTCGAACGTGAAGATCCATCACTCTATTGGTGGCAGTCTGAGAAATTCAAACTCACACAGATCACAGACGATGCAGCGAAGGAATCTGACCTTCGCTTGAGTCCCAATGAGCGAGAACTTTTGTTTGCACACGGTCGCGGAGATTTACGTGTGCTGGAAATGGAGTCAGGAGAGGCTCGAACATTGGTCGATTCTTTTAGCTCTCCAAGTTTTGATATTTCTCCGGATGGGAAATGGATTGTTTATGCTGAAACCGACAATAACTTTAATAGTGACATTTGGATTGCCCCCGTCGATCAAAAGACAGAACCGGTCAATATTTCACGACATCCAGATGACGAGTATGGGCCGAAGTGGTCCCCAGACGGTAGCAAAATTGCCTTCTATGGTCGCCGCGCGGAAGAGGAAGTCGATATCTACTATGTGTATCTGAAACGTGAAGACAACGATATCGACTCAAGGGAGAGACGTCTTAAGAAGACACTCGAAGCTCTGAAAAAATCTCGTAACAAGACGACGCCATCCACCAAGCCAACCGAGCCGGTCAACAAGCCAACAGAATCGTCAGCTGAGGTGAAGAAGTCCGATTCCAAACCCGCTGAGAAGAAGGGCTCAGAACCTGAGAAG
>JAAXIK010000542.1 GCA_012270385.1 Rubripirellula sp.
TATCCATATCCATATCCATATCCATATCCATATCCATATCCATATCCATATCCATTTCGCCTTCCATTTCCATGTCGTAATCGCCGTAACCTCCTTGCATGTTTCCGGCGCCCGTTTGATTTCCAGCGAATGCAGGTCCAAGTGAGCTGGCGAAGGAGCTTAGCATGGTTTCTGCCGGGGCGAGTACCAATTCCAGCTGCGCGTGAAAACTACCAGCGTCCGCAGCATTGGCGAGTTGGCCCAACACTAATTGAGCGGGCTGCAGGAATAGGGAGGCTGAAGCTAATCCAGTGGTTTCAACGGACGTTGCCGCCTGCTTCATTTCTTCAACATCTTCTTGCCATGTTTCAGCCAAAGACTGAGGAATCCAGTATCCTTCGACTTGCACATAAGCGGAGCTCATACTGATACCTGCTGAAGAAACATTTACCATCGCCACGCCATTTTCTTCTGACTCGACGGTAAATTGTTGTAGCGATTGAAGTCCTAATAGATCGATCAATTCAGCAAGGTAAGGTGCCATTGCCGCATCGCGGCCCTCAAGCCACTGGCGAAAATCTCCAGACTGGAGTGTATCAAGTTGCATGGCTGATGGCTCAAAGGCTTTTTGGAGCAGGCCTGCAAAACTCAAAACAGGTCCGGAGAAAAACTCTTGCTCAGCTTCGCCTAGACTGGCAATCCGTGGACTGGATAGAAACCATCGCTGCCGTGTGACGATCAGATCACCGACTTGATGGATCGTGTTTGTAAAACTATTCCACGTCGTAGCATCGAGGGTTGAGGCTGATAGTTGAACAATCTCGTCCACATTCTGACGGTAACTTGGTGGTAGTGCGTCATAGAGCACAATCAGGTGCCCGGCCATTAAAGCTGAATCCACTTGATCGAGAAAATCAGATGGCGTTGCATTGGCTTGAGGTGCAACATACGGCTGCGCAGGATCAGGTTGAGGTAAAGGGTCCGGTGCAGGTGCAGACGAAGCATCTGCTTGAGTCTTCAGTTCCCCGATACGATTTTGCCTCTCCGTCTCGAGACGTCTGGCAATTTCCTTCGCCTGTATCCTACTCTCGCTTCGCAAATCCAATAGATTCACCGAGACTCTTCTTCCATCATCCATTTGCAGAATCACTGAATCATTCCAAAGACCAAGCATTTTTGCTTCGACAGAAAACGTTCCTCGAAGACTGGTCCATGTTTCTGCCAAACTAATCTTGGGGGCGATGATCAGAGCTAGCCCAAGAGAGAATCGTGTGATGCTACGTGGAAACAATGAAGTACTCATGCCAAATTTTTTAGACGGAAATTGGAAAACGAAGAGGGAAAGCAGATGAAAAATTGAGTGCGATTGACTCGCCTTGCAGTTTATCACGGATGTCATGGCGATTCTGAGTCAAAAAAGTCAATTCCAGAAGTGGAGCCTGGCTTGAGACCCATTAGCCAACGGCCAAACTGACCCACAAACGGAAAGATGATTTTCAGCAATCCGGTGCAATTGGCCAAACCGCGATGCTTCGATCTCTCAAACCTATTATATTGACCCTAACGAGCACATGAGCACCATAAAAAACAGGAAACAATGCTGTTTTTCACCGCTTCTTTGATGGCATGATCGTTAAACGCTAACAAGTTGTACTTGCTGGGAAGATTTCTCGGCAAAGTGGACGTAAGGCTAGAGGGGAATAGATTGACTGATAATACCCACAGAGATGAACTGGATGCGAAGGATGCTGCCGCTCTGCGGGATAAGCTTTACAATGCTACGATTATCGAAAGAATCGACGTCAATCCTGATCTGGCGAGATTTCGAGTGAAGCCTGACATTCCCATTCCGGAATTCGAACCCGGGCAATACGTGGCTTTAGGACTCGGAAATTGGGAACCACGTCTGGAAGGCACACAGCAAGAGAAAGTTCCAGAGAAACGACTAAGCAAACTCACCCGCCGCGCTTACTCGATTTCTTGCCCAATGTTGGATCAGACTGGCAAACTGGCTCCAGTGAATTCCATCGATTATCTCGAGTTCTACGTTACACTTGTTCGGCACGCAAGTTCACCAAACAATAATCCTCCTGCATTAACCCCTCGGCTATTCTGCTTGAGAGAGGGTGACCGGATCGAGGTTCAGAAGAAGATCACAGGTCATTACACCCTTGGTGATGTCAAGTCGGAGGAATCGGTCTTGATGTTGGGTACGGGTACTGGTGAAGCACCGCACAATGCTATGGTGACGTCATTACTCGCTGGAGGACACCAAGGGCGCATCGTGAGCGTCACCAGTGTTCGTCATCAAAAGGATTTAGCCTACACTCGGGAGCATCAGGAGTTGATGCGGCAGTTTCCTCAATATTGCTACTTACCCTACACAACCAGAGAACCGATTAATCTAGATTCGCATCATCCTCAATATGTTGGGAAGCAGTACCTCCAGGAGTTGTTCACTTCTGGGAAATTAGCTTCGGCTGCGAACACAGATTTCATACCCGAAAAGACTCACGTGTTTTTATGCGGCAATCCAGCAATGATCGGCTATGTTCCTCCCGGAGCAGAGCCACTTGAGTCACCCGGGATGTTGACTGTCTTGAAAGAAGCCGGATTCCGCGACTCTACGGACGCACAAGGGCCGGGATTTGTACGTTTTGAAAAGTACTGGTAATTACCGGGAACTCACCTATTAAACGGTCAGCGAGCGAGTTAAAAAGCTGTTGGGGTAAACCAGTTTTTCCATTCCAATTAGGTTCCGCAATGGATCTTTCTCGAACGATAGCGTTGATTCTCGGCGGTGGTCGTGGGACTCGTCTCTTTCCATTAACAAAAATTAGGGCGAAGCCCGCTGTACCGCTTGCTGCGAAATATCGCTTAATCGATATCCCTATTAGTAATTGCATTAATAGTGGTCTGAATCGGGCGTACGTCTTGACGCAGTTCCTGTCCGAAAGTTTGCATCGGCATCTTCGGCAGACTTATTCTTTTGATCATTTCAGTGGCGGTTTTGTTGAAGTGTTGGCAGCACAGGAGACGGTCAACGCCGGTACCGATTGGTATCAGGGCACTGCAGATGCGGTGCGAAAGAACCTGATTCATTTAGAAGAGGATTGGATTGAGCATATTCTGATCCTTTCAGGTGATCAGCTTTATCGTATGGATTTTAGCGATATGATGCGGACTCATATCGAATCTGGTGCACATGCCACCATCGCGGGGATACCTGTTTCGAGAGACGATGCAAGCTCGCTCGGTATTATGCAGGTAGATGATGAGGGCCAAGTCCGAGGCTTTGTGGAGAAACCGCAGACGGAAGAAGAGCTTGCGACGGTTCGGATGGACCCAAGCTGGATTGATGCACGTGGAATTCCAAGCCAGGGCCGCGATTGTCTCGCCAGCATGGGGCTCTATATCTTCAACAAGGAAGTGATGGTTGATCTACTGCGTTCTACTTCTCATGAAGATTTTGGAAAGGAAGTTTTCCCCGAAGCCATTCAGTCCCACAAAGTGCAAGTTCATCTGTTTGATGGATATTGGGAAGACATCGGAACCATTCGAGCGTTTTATGAAGCTAACCTTTCTCTCGCAGGTAAATCGCCACCTTTTGAATTAAGGAATCCTGAATCGCCTATCTACAGCAGGCCTCGTTTCCTCCCACCAACCATTATGGGAGATGCAAAGATTTCAAGTAGTCTGATAGCGGACGGCTGTAGAATTGGGGATAACGTTACCATCGAGAATAGCGTTATCGGGCTACGTACGGTAATTGGTGACAACGTTACCATTAAAGACAGTGTTGTGATGGGTGCCGATTACATTGAGACCGCTGATCACTTACCACCCGGTCGCGTTCCTATTGGCATCGGAAGCGGGACAACGATTCGTGGGACGATCCTCGATAAAAACTGCAGGATAGGTGAGAACGTTGCAATCACGAATGAAGCGGGGATAGAGAATCAGGGTGAAAATGAAGCCGTGCAGATCCGAGATGGCATTTCGATTGTCATCAAGAATGCTACGGTTGAGTCGGGTTACCGATCTTGAGGATAGTGCTGAGTGCTCCTCTGGATTTCCGATCCCGCGTCATGGTGGATGCTAGGGTAACGCCAGTAGTCGTTTTGCTTCTTTTAGAAGAAACTCTGGATCATTGAACGGTTCATAGCTAATGTCTTGCCAGCGTACTTTACCCTGGCTGTCTATGAGAAACGTTCCGTGTAGAGGCTGGTCTTCGAAGTCATCCCAACACCTAAATCCCTTGAAGGCTTGTTGGTCTGCATCTGACATGAGTGGTATATCAACGGGATCTTCAAAGTTTTCTATGCCGCGTTTCAGTTCTTCTAGGCTTTCTGTGCTTACTCCTACTATCTGAATGCCAGCAGCTTTAAAGTCATCCATCATGGGTGAGAAAGTATGTAGCTGTTCGACGCAATGCAGGCATCCGAAGCCAAGATAGAAAATCATAATGGTTGGCTTCCCTTGAAAAGTCGCTGTGGTTAGTTCCCTGTCTTTTGCATCAATCGCGCTCCATGTAGGACACACGTAAGGTTCCCAGCGGAAGGGCCCGAGGTCTCGCAGGGAAGGACGTTGTCCGAGATCCTTGGCATTTTCGACAGGATTCCGCCAATCCACTGGTGCTTCGACTGTTTGAGCAATTGGGTTTAAAGCGGACAAGTAAGGTGTTTCGAGATCAGCATGAGCAGCAACGGTTCTCAATTTTTTGAACAGTTCCTTCGCCTCTTCCTCCTGCTCATGGTTCCAGAGTAGATCAGTAAGTGTTGCCAACGGTCTGACCTGCGCTGGATCGTTCTCGTGTTGCTTTTTCGCGATTTCGATTGCCTGCTCTGGATCACCCGCAAGCGCGTACCAGCGTGCCTTGAGTATCGTTTCAAGTCGTGCTTTCTTCTCTGATTCTTTGAAAGATTCGATGTTTCCCTCTTTGGCGGCCACAGCACATTGGATGCGTGCAAGTAAGGGTTCTAGGGTACGCTTTTCCTTCTCGAGATCTTCTAGGTTGTTTTTTTCCTCTTCTGTGTTTTTATCGTCGTCAGTGGTTTCTGATGAGCCTTTTCCTTCGTCTTCAGTGTTTGCTTCTTTCTGCTTTTTCTCCTTATCTTCCTTTTCTTTCTTTGCCTTCTCTATCTGCTCGGTCAGCGATTCTTGCTTGCTGAGCAATGTTTTGTGAATGGCATCACCACTCTCTTTTTTTCCTAGCATGTAGTTGGCCACCGCGATCCATGTTAAGCGTTCTTGATCCAACTCATCATTTCCCGTTTCGTTAAAAAATGGACCATCGGATTCATCAATCAAGGTTTTCCACAAACCGTATTCGGTAAGAATTTGTACCAGACGTTGCCGACCATATTTCTGACTCCCCCGTTTCTCCAAACTGTTGTACTTGGGGTGTTGTGGAAGTGAGATAAGATTACGAGCCTGTTCCAGTGCTTCGCTTACCCTTCCCACAAAGATCAGGTTGCGTATTAACCATTCATTATTATGAGAGAAGTTATGAATTTGATCTGGCATCAGGCGAGTGCGAATCATGTGTGCGTGATCCACTCGAGCCGATGCCTCTTGCTGCCAGGCTGCATCCTGATAGCGTTTAAGACGGGAGTAGATATGTCCCGGCATATGCCACATGTGCGCAATGCCCGGACTCGCAGGGCCACATTGGGCTGCTGCGGTCAGAGCATTTTCGGGTCGACTGCGATCCCATAGATGGATTCGGTAGTGGTGAGCTGGGTGAGCTGGATTTTTGGCGAAGATCTCATTTAGAAGAGCGTCAACCGCGTAGCGGCTAGTGATTTTGACTCCGTATCCGTTAGCCATCCACATCTGTACGACAATCAACGCCTTGGCTTCAATATCTTCAGGATACTGATCGAGTATCTTCTCCATCGCACTGAGGTATCGCTCCGCACGCTGCTTTTTTTCTTCCTTCTCGTCCTTATCCTTATCCTTGTCCTTTTCGTTAGGCTTCTTAGGGATTAATTGATCTAAGGCTTTGATGTATAGCTGCTCTCGCTCATCAGCTCCCTCGTCTAGCCGACTCAGCGCTTCATCAAGGAATCCTCTGGCTCGCGTGGCATTGTTCTGATTAGCCATGGCCATGCCCCAGTAAGCGATAGCTAAATTGGGATCAAGCTTGGATGCTTGCCTGAAGGATCTCTCGGACTCTAGATACCAAAACCCGTGCAGCTGAAGAATTCCCTGTTCAATGAAACGTTGAGCATTCTCGTTTTCGGTCGAAGTGGGAAAGCTGATGGATCCCATTTCAGGCATCAAAATTGCTGCTTGACGCGGACCTTCGTTAAAGGCTTCGCCGTGATAGCTATGACCAGCTAACGGATCTTCGCTCGACTCTGTAGTTTGCTCAGCGGGTTTCTCTTTATCTTCAGCCAAGATGGGTTGAGGGTAAAAACCGATACAGAAGATAAGAAAGCAGGTAGATAGGGAGGCATTCATAACTGAGGTGACTGCAGACCGTGGGACTTATAGGAGTAACACGATTGTAGTTGTAAATGGTCCCTTTATCGCCCCCTTTGCCGGAGGAGTTTGGAAACGTTCCAGATTCGGTCTTTTTGTGCTTAACACCGATGGGACATGGAATCTTTGAGGTGATTTAGCATCCAGAGGATTCAAAGGGAACGAAGCCTAGATTTAGGGAATCATTCGATCCTGTCGGACTGAAATGACTTTGACATCACCGTTCATCATCAGGCCGAATTCTCTCGCGTAAGTGGCAGCAATTCCCCGTCGGGGGAAATGTGTTGCGTATTGCGAGGAAGTCCACTGTCCCGTGCCAATCTGAAGGAATCTTCGACGTTTTACGATTTGACGATCTGAGATTTTCTCCAATCGGTGAGGCCCCTCAATGAGCCATACCTTTTCGAGTTGAATGGAGTTGGATTCTTGATTTCGCACTGGAATTTTTTGAGATTTCGGTCCGCCATTGGCGACTCGGTACGGAACGATGTGTCTGTCGGTAGACGAGGATTGGAGTTTCACTTGCCTGCGGAGGGCATCAGTGCCTGCATTTCGGGGTACCTGACCAACGGATGAATCGTTCATAAATTCCCTTTTATTATTTAGAGGTCCGAGCTTGCTGATAGTTTGGAGATGGGCTGTGACACGTTAGGTCACCGGGTGGAAAATTCGCTTTTGAAACAAAATTTCGGTAACGTGTTCAAGCGATTCACCTATGGGTGGCCATGCAATATCTTTGTCACGTCTGGAAGATATGGAGTTTTATCAAGTGTTTTCAAAGCAACCGCGTTGTCAGGTTGTCCCTCTGCCTGATCAGCAGGTCTCCTTCGTGATTGATGGTGCTGAACGATTACGTTGGCATGCGTCAGATCGAAGTCCTCGACCCTTCTTCTTCCCATTTTTGGGTCCCTCTGGAATTCCATTGACTCGTATGGGGCATCCCGGTGCGCCAAATCACGATCACCATCGATCCATCTGGTTCGCACATCATCGCGTTCTTGGAATCGATTTCTGGTCCGATCAGAGTTCGGCAGTGATTCGTCAAGTGCAATGGAAAGCTTATGAGGATGGCGAAAGCGAGGGCCGCATGGCGGTTGATTTGGCTTGGTACGATGGTCATGATCCCCAACCCTTGATTCTTCAAGAACTCATCGTGGAGGTCCGCCCGGGGAATGAGCACGAATGTTTCTTGGAGATACAGACTTCGCTAAAGAGTGTCTCTCAGGAACTTGAATTGGGTGTCACTAACTTTGGGCTCCTCGCCATTCGCGTTGCAAAATCGATTTCTGCTGTGTTTGGATCCGGTCAACTCACCGGACCTGGCGGTATTCAAGGCGAGCCGAAATTATTCGGCCAGTCCATGGCATGGGTCGATTACAGCGGTGAGGTGGATACCGGAGTCATCGAAGGAATCACGTACTATGACCATCCGGATAATTCGACATTTCCAAGTAAGTGGCACGTTCGCGATGATGGGTGGATGGGTGCTTCAATCTGTCGTGACGCACCGGTAATGTTAATGAGTGATGAACCTGTAACTTATCGATATTTATTGCACGCTCATTCTGGCTTAGCGGATAGTGTACGAATACGAGAGATAGCTAAATCATTTGGTGAATCCCCTGGTCTGATTGTCCAGGAAGATGCTCGACCCCATCATAGCGCGATAATCCGACGCAAGACTTGATACAATTGAGAATTCGAGAACTTCACACGAAGTGTTAATGACGAAAAAAGGTGAATTGATGAAAAAGAATTTGGCACGCGATCGTCGACTCTTTTTAAAAACCGGTGTTGCCGCCGTGGCTGCTGGCATGCAATCGAACTTTGCAAGCGCGCAGGAACAAAACAGCTCCAATTCACCTGGTGAAAGAGTTGTTCTCGGAATTATGGGGGTCAATGGACGTGGTGCCGCGATTGCACAAGGGATGATGGCTGCTTCCAATACGGAAATCGGAGCAATCTGCGACGTTGACTCGCGGGCAGCCGTGCGAGTGGGTCAGCTGGTAGGTGAAAAGCAAGGACGCGTACCAGCTGTCGTCGAGGATTTTCGAAAGATTTTGGATGATAAGGGTATCGATGTTCTTGTCGTCGCTGCACCGAACCACTGGCACGCGCCGGCTACGATCATGGGGTGCTCTGCAGGAAAGCATGTCTACGTAGAAAAACCGTGTAGTCACACCCCAGCTGAAGGTGAGATGGCTGTTGCTGCGGCGAGGCGTCACAATCGAATCGTCCAAATGGGAACTCAGAGACGCTCTTGGTCAGGCATCAAAGAAGCAATCAGTAAGATTCACTCCGGTGCGATTGGAAAAACTCTTTACTCTCGAACCTGGTACAACAATCGACGACCCTCCATCGGTGTCGGCAAGACAGTATCCATCCCTGAATGGCTCAATTGGGACCTATGGCAAGGTCCGGCGCCACGTCGGGATTTCAAAGATAATGTGGTGCATTACAACTGGCATTGGCATTGGCACTGGGGAAACGGAGAACTCGGTAATAATGGTGTTCATGCAATTGACGTTGCAAGATGGGGTCTTCAAGTAGGCTATCCCATTCGTGTAACAGCTGGTGGAGGAATGTATCGTCATGAACATGATCAGGAGACCCCAGATACCATGATGGTGACCATGGATTTTCCTGAGAAGAAAACCATCACATGGGAAGGTCTCAGCTGGTCACCGCTTGGGCCGCACGACAGTGGTTTTGGTATGAGCTTCCACGGTACAGATGGATCTCTTGTGATTCGTGGATCGGGTTACACCATTTATGATATGCGGGGTAAAGAGGTCGAAACCGGTACGGGTGACGCTGGTGACACAGCTCATTTTTCAGATTTTCTGGATGCAGTTCGTTCTGGCCGCTTACCTAATGCAGATATTGAAATCGCACATCAAAGTACACTTTTGTGCCATCTTGGAAATATTGCCTACCGAACGAATAGCATTTTGAATTGTGATCCGGCAAATGGGCATATCCTAAAAAATGCCGCGGCTGAGTCGCTTTGGTCACGTGAATACGAACCCGGTTGGGAGCCGGTGATTTAGTCTTGAAGAAGCCGAAGAAAGATACGTTTACAGCTACTGGAGTCTTACTGCGGATCTTCTGCAAGAAGGACTTGCTGTTGATAGATCTGATTCCATCGATTGCTTAGATCCGAGAGAATACCCGGGTGATCCTTAGCAACATCGCTCATCTCGGTTCTATCCGTCTTCAGATGATATAGCTCCCATTCGCCAATCGATTTTTCCATGTTAATTTTCCAATCCCCATGTCGAAGGGCGCGGTTGCCCTCATGCAACCACCACAATGTGCGGGGTTCGGTCGCCGAGCGGGCAAACTGTTGGGTTAAGCTTTTTCCGGGCCTCTGATAGTTCTGAGATGCAGTTGTCTGGTATTTAAAGCCAGCCAAGTGAAGGTTTGTTGGCCATTAATCAATCACGGGACTCACTTGATCGCGTATTGCTCCTCTCTCCCGAATTCCTTTCGGCCAGAAAACAATCAATGGACTTGCCGTGCCACCCTCGTAGGTCCAGGTCTTGTGATAACGAAAGGGAGTGTTCGAGGCGGTTGACCAACCGGGACCCAAGCAGAGGTGGCTGTCAGCAGATCCCAAGGGAGCATCCGAATCATGGCCATCTCCGCGCACCATAATTTCGGCACTGGCTCCATTATCTGAGAGAAAGAAAATCAGTGTGTTATCCAGCTCGTTCTGCTCTTTGATGTAACTCACCAGCCGCCCTATCTCACGATCCATGCAATCAATCATTGCAGCATGAATAGCCATCTTTGTGGACTGAAAATCCTTTTGCGATTGGCTCAATGAATCCCAGGGGATTGGGCGATTGACCTCATTCGATCCAAGTATTGCCATCGCCTCGGGGAAGTCATAGGGTGGTCCCACTTCGGTCATCGGCTTCGAGAGTTTGCCCCTGACTAATCCTAGGGTTTGAAGTTTATTCCAGCGAATCTGACGAATCCTATCCCATCCGATGCTGTAGCTATCCCGATATTTTTCAATATCTTTCTGAGGAGCCTGTAGAGGAAAATGGGGTGCCGTGAAAGCGACGTAGTGGAAGAATGGTAATTCGCGGTGATTCCGGAAATGGTCAGTCAAACATCGAATAACGTGATCGCCAATTCGATGCGTTGCGTAGAAGTCGGGATGTTTAGCAACCGAGGGTAAAGCTTGCTCAACTACCCAGAGAAACGTTGGATTAAAGAATCGATGCTGATCTTTCAGATAGTAAGAACGATCAAACCCCGATTCGATTGGCATTCCATCCAGGTGCCATTTCCCCGAATGATAACTTCGATAGCCTGAGCTTTTCAAAGCTTCAGTGATGAGTGGTGACCAAGAAGGTCTCTTTCCGCGATTACCACTTGCAACTTCAGGAATCGTGTCACGCCGGACGCCGTGCGGATAGTAGCCTGTGAGTAGAGAGGCTCTGGTCGGCCAACATCGTCCCGTGTTGTAGAACTGTGAAAACCGGATTCCATTCGTAGCAAGTTGATCCAGATTTGGTGTCTGGATTTCACCACCGTAACATCCTAGATCAGAGAAACCTAGGTCATCCGCCATGATCAGGATAATGTTAGGTGGTTTTGTCTCATTTGCAGAAGATTGCCCCGTTGCGACTGTTAGAAAACAGAGCAATGGAAGTATCACGTGAAGGTTTGGAGAGTCTTTCAAGCTAAGATGAGATCGTTTCATGTTTCGGTTTTATTCGGATATCTACCCAATCAATTTGGTTTAATCGATCTTTCATCTGGGATAGGACTACCGTGGGGATCAGTGTTGGAATTATCAATCGCCTGATTGAGCTTCTGCCTGAGTTGTTTATCGGTGTAGTGTTCCATCTTTTCCGCCTGTGGATGAACTCGACTGGGATCCAGTCCTACTTCATCGAGGAGATATTGCTCCCAGAGTCGGTGCGACCTGACTAGGTTCTGTGCTCGAAAATGACCACGACTCGTCAAAGCAATCTTTTCACCCTCAATCTTGATCTCCCCTTTCAAATGGAGCCAGGTTTTCATTGCGATAAAGGATGATCGCCTGCAGATCAACACTTCGCGCACCCATGTCGATTCAGCATAGCTCACGGATTGTTTTTCTTCGACACGATATAGCAGAGCTACGATGTCATCACCAAGAATATTCCAGCTGAGTAAAAACTGATGCCAGAATTTAATCGCGATTCCATTTCGCGGTGCGAAGGTAGCAGCCAACAAAAGAAGAAGTCCTGATGAGACTGCCATCATGCCAGCGGTTGAGGTGCTTCGAAAACCGAACCATGCTGGAATACCAATCGCTCCCAGATGTCCAGCAACCGCGGAAGTGGCTGCGATGACCGCGCTGGCAAGGATCATGTGGGAGAGTCGTGAGGTCAATAGAAAAGCTGTAGCGGGCGGCACAATTATCATCGCCACAACCAATACACTTCCTACACTTTCGAAACTGGCAACCGCGGTGACTGCTACGAGAGTCATGAGAAGGTAGTGGAAAAAACTCGGAGGGAATCCAATGCAGACGGATAGACCTGGGTCAAAGGATGTCAGCTTCAACTCCTTGTAGAAGACCAACATGACCAGAGTATTCAGAAGTAATACTGTAGATAATACGACGAAAGCCCTTGGAATCGATTGTCCGAAAATACTGATTTGATCCAACGGGGTTAATTCAATGGATCCGTATAGAACACAGTCCGCATCCAGATCTACTCGATCAATCCACTGCACAATCAGTACGAGTCCCAACGCGAACAGTGTTGTAAAAACTACACCCAACGATGCTCCTTCGTCCACTTTTCCACTTTTTCGAATCCACTCGGTAAAGAACGCGGTACATACCCCTACGGTTGCTGCTCCCAAGAACATAGGAAAGCTCGATCGGCTTCCTGTAACAAAAAATGCGATCGCTAAGCCCGGTAGTACAGCGTGTGTTATCGCGTCACCTAACATGCTCATGCGACGGAGCACGAGAAAATTCCCCACCATCGAACAAGAGACTGCGCAGACAATAGCGGTCGCGATAATCCACCCGTCAAGCATCCAATTCCAAGGGAGCGATTGCATTAAACAGGCTCCTCTTGATCCGCGATTTCCCGTGAAATACCGAGTTGATCAAAGCTTTCAGTGAGTTCTGATGAGAGATTGTGGTGGGCAAGATCATGTGGACTTTCCGGAAGCGTACGCTGATCCTCTGATAAAAGAGATTCAAGCTCTGCTACGATTTCCGGTTCAAGAACATGTTCGATATGGTCTGCCTCACGGTCTACCCTGCTCAGTGCAACATCTGCGTGGTGAATTAAAAATAGCTCCCAAAGACGGTGCTCCCGAGTTAACCGCTCGGCTTCGATTCTCCCCTTCTTCGTCAACTTAATCCGTTGGCCTATCCTTGTGACCCATTCATTTTTCGTTGCTCGCCGAATATTGGATTGCAGCGTTCTTTCTGTCCACGATCGTGCGGTAGTGAGCTGGCTTACTGAAACTTCAGAATTGGGTGTAGAGCCGTTTCTGGGTTCAGAAAGCTCAAACATTGTTCGCAGGAAATGTTGTTTTTCGATTGACTGATTCATACGCCGTCGTCTCAGTGTGCGGATGACCAATCCTCGACGTGTTCCCGTTGCAACGCTAGTCGCGAAGCAAGCTGCGCACACGAGTACGATCATGGCACCCGATGGGAGTTTTGGATAAATAGCGCTGATTGCCGATCCTGTGATTCCGCTCACTGTTCCAATGCAGGCAGAAATGCATGTCATCGAACCGAGGCTGTCTGTCCAAAACCTAGCTGAGGCAGCGGGAGTTACCAAAAGGGCAACAATCATGATCAATCCAACTGCCTGAAGTCCAACAATTGAGATGATGACGACGGCGGTCATCAGTAGCAGGTCAAGTGTTAGAACCGGGTATCCCCGAGAGCCTGTGAATCCTTCGTCGAAACACAGCAGTCTTAACTCTTTAAAAAAAAGGATACAGAAGCTCAAAGAGAGAAATGAAGCTGCGGCGATGAAGACTGCGTCATTTGCAACCATTGAGGCCGTTTTGCCAAAGATGAAAGACTCTAAGCCGGCCGCATGCCCACGGGGCATCTGTTGGATCACCCCCAAAAGTGAAATTCCAGCTCCAAAAAAAACACTGAGGATGACACCTAACGCGGTGTCCTCTTTAAGTTTTGTCAGATTTCGGATTGCAAGAATTGCTATGACACCGAGTAATCCAGTGATCGTCGCGCCGAGGAGGAGAAGAGGCAGAGATTTTTCATTCCATCCCCAAACACTTGCAAGTAAGAAGCTAAGAGTAATACCGGGCAAGGTAGCATGGCTGATGGCATCACCCATTAGAGCCCGCTTACGCAGGAGAGTAAAAACACCAACCACTCCGGCAGCGCATCCAAGCATCGCGGTACCCAGAAGTACCACGCGAGTGTTGTAGTCCTCAAGTAGAATTAGCCGTTTCAGGAAATCCCATGTTGTCGAGTTTTGAGCGATTGCAGGTTGAAAGTGAAAGGAAATGATTTCAAGGAAATGATCTGACAGAATTTGAATACGGGAGTTCATAGTGAACGCTCCCGGCGCCTCATCGCTTCAGAGACTTCATCTAACAGAGTGAGTCGACCTCCGTAGGTTTTTTGTAAATTATCTTCATTGAACACATCCTGCACCGGACCGTCTGCCACCACTCGCATATTCAGTAGGATGACATGATCAAAGTAAGAGGGTACAGTCTGAAGATCATGATGGATGACCAGCGAGGTGCGGCCATCTTCTTTCATTTTTCGTAACATTTGGATGATTGCGTTTTCCGTGGCCGCGTCGACTGCCGCAAACGGCTCATCCATCAAATAAAGGTCAGCATTCTGCACTAATGCTCTGGCCAAGAAAGTTCTTTGTTGTTGACCACCTGATAACTCACTGATTTGACGATTTGCCAACTCAGCAATCCCAACGGATTCCATTGCTTGAAGAGCTTGGGTGCGGTGTTGATTCCTGACAGGTTTACACCAACCAATCTGGTTGTAGAGGCCCATCGTGACAACATCGAGTGCGGTGACTGGGAAGTCCCAATCCACACTTTCCTTTTGAGGGACGTAGCCGACTCTCTGACGCATCTTTTTGTAGGGCTTACCAAAGATTTGCACTTTCCCAGATGCAATGGGCGCGATGCCCATCACCGCTTTCAGAAGAGTGCTTTTGCCCGCGCCATTGGGTCCAACAATGCCGACCAAAGATCCTGCTGGAATGTTGAATCCTACATCCCATAACACAGGTTTACGATGGTACGCAACCGTTAAGTCCTGGACCGCAAGGGGATAAGATCTATCTGTTTTTTCGGAGGTTTCTTGCTGATTGCCAATCATGATACTATTCATAGGCACCGTGATAGGAAGCGGTATCATTCATATTTTGCAATGTGGCTAGCTCTTCTGCTTGACCACCAAGCGCTTGAGTGACCGTGATTAGATTATGAGTCATCATCCCCCGGTAGGTACCTTCAAAACTCGAGGCTTCGCCCATCGCATCGGAATAGAGCTCTCCTCCTATTTTGACGGTGTGGCCTTTTGCATTCGCTCCTTCAATCAGCGAATCAATATTTTTCTTTGGGACGCTGCTTTCAATGAAGATTGCGGCAATCTGTTTTGTCGTGATTAGGTCGACAAGATCATTGATTCTCTGTAAGCCTGCTTCAGATTCAGTAGACAGCCCTTGGATACCATAAACTTCAATTCCATAGGCTCGGCCAAAGTATTGAAATGCGTCGTGTGATGTAATCAAGATCCGTTGATCCTCTGGAATCGTCTGAATGGCTTGGCGACCAAGTTCATGAAGTTTCACTAGCTTTTGGCCTACCTCGTCAGAATTTTTTTCAAATTCAGCTGCGTTTTCTGGTTTTATATTTTTCAGTTCCTTAGCGATGGGAGCGAGAATACCTGTCCAAAGAGCAATATCCATCCAGAGGTGTGGGTCTACCTGTTTGTCTTCGTCCTGAAGGAGAGACTCCTTTTTCAGTTGTTCTGATAACCCAACGACCTTTTTCTGGTCACCCAGCTTTTCGAGTGTGGCAGACATTTTTCCTTCAAGATGATGCCCAGCAAAGAAAACAAGATCGCTATCCAAAATACTTTGAATGTCATCGCGGTTTGGTTTGTAGAGATGAGGATCCACGCCCGATCCCATTAGCTGTGTGACTTGGACGTGTTCGCCACCCACTTCGCGAACAAGGTCGGCGATCATTCCAACGGTAGCTACGATTCTTATCTTGTTGTTTTCCGGCTCATCGATGAGCGGTTTGCTGCTGTCTTTCCTCGAGCAACCGACGTCCATGAGGATGATCGAAGCCAATAAGAGAAGAGGCAGTGCGCTGGAAAGCTTAGGTTGCGACACGGATATGATTCGAGCATGTAGGAATGGACTCAATGTAGCGCACGCTACATTTCACTTGATTAAATTGTAGTCGAGGCTACAATTCTGTCAATTCAGAATTGGTTTTGGTTTCTATCCCGAAAAAGAGCGTGATTTCTGTGACTGAGCATGCCAAGCAGTCTCTACCTCATCGACGGACTCGACATGATCATTCCACAGAGTTAGCAGAGGATTATGTGGAGGCGATCGCGGAAATTTCCTCCAGCGATCGAAACTGCAGAATTGTGGATCTTGCCAAATATTTTGGGGTGAGTCATGTGACGGTAAATCGTATGGTGGGTCGCTTGCAGAATGAGGGCTTGGTGTCGACCGAGCCCTACAAGCCGGTCCGCCTTACCGCCAAAGGCAGTCGCCTCGCAAATCGCTGCAGAGAGAGGCACGAAATCGTCTATCAATTCTTGTTGGCAATCGGAGTGGATCCCCAAGCGGCCGCGATTGATGCCGAGGGCATCGAGCATCACGTGAGCCCTGAAACGCTGGAATGTTTTGTTCAGCAGACGAAAGCAAAACAGTGTTAGTGTTGGGGCGGGGATGTGATGGAACGCGACATCATGGGTGATCGGGTTCCGGCTAGGCCATGCTTCGCATCCAATATTGGTAGATGTCCAGGAGGCCGAATGGATCAAGAGTTTGAATTGAGCCTTAAAAAGTGTCAGGTATGCACCAAGCTCCACTTCCCTCCATATTTTTTATCGGTAGATAGGAGTAGATCTCCCGAACTGGTAAGCTACAGGATCGAGACAGAAGGCGTATCTTGCCGCACTCACGGTTCTGAGAAAATCACATGAGGAATCGAAATTCTGGAACAAATACTGATTCGAGGAAATCAGGGAAATCGTCAATTCGACCCATGAGTTCCTGGGTCAATCAGTTACTTGCGCGAAGGGGCTATGCGCAGGTGAGTGTCAATGAAGCCATGACTGAGGTGGTCACCAAAGTCTTGGGGGATGGCTTTAAGAATGAATTCCAAATTGGAAACCTCAAGGGAGGTAAGTTGCATATTTACGCAGCCGATTCCGTCATTTTGCAGGAACTCAATTTTCGGAAACGAGAGATTTTGCAAGCGATTATTCAGTCTTTCCCCGATAGTAAAGTCAGTGATATTCGCTTCCGAATTCAACCAAATTGAATCATTGTCGTTTACCTTTTTTTTGCTGATTTATTCCTCTTGAATTCCCCTGTATAAGGTGGTGACTCAAAGGGGATCGGATTTTGAAGTCGTGGATCACCTGTGATTCGCATTTCGTTGATCAAGCGATTGTGAAGGTCTTGAAGTATTTGTTGATTCGCAGATTGACCTGCAAGATTATCCATGCAGTGTGGATCAGCAAGCAGATCGTAGAGTTCGAATTTTGGGCGACGCCCCACTGCGTATTGGAAGAAATCAGGTGATTCTTCACGATGGGTAATGATCCAAGCTTTAGTTGGGCTTGCATCCAGGTCGCCAAAGGCGGCGAAGGTGTTCTCTTGGAGTACCTTATAGTCGGGCATATCTGAATCGATTAATCCAAACCCAGGACCCGTTCCCATTGGCCAACGGTCTGGCTCAAAGTTAATGATGTAAAGATATTGATGAGTTCGGATTGCACGCTGTGGATAGGGTAGAAAACCCGTTCGCGCCCCGGCGACATGCCGCTCACGGCCTGTGAAGATTGCAGCTCGTGAGGCCTCCACTTGGCCGGACGCTCCGCTTCTAAAGATATTCGTCAACGATTTCGCGATCATTGTGGACGGTTTATCAACGCCGGCGGCTTCCAGAAATGTGGGGGCGAGTTCGGGTAATGAGATGAGATCGTCGACGACTCTGGAATGACCGTTGATGCCTTGTGGCCAACGGATGGCCAGGGGTACCTGTGTGCCCAGGTCGTACAAATTACATTTTCCGCGGCTGATACCCGGAATACCATGGTCACCGCTAACGACCAGTAGTGTTTCATCAAAGATGCCAACTCGTTTCAGTTCCTCAATCAAGATTCCCAGTGCAGCGTCAAATGCCATGACCTCGCCGAGATAGTCGGCGAAGTCCTCACGCACGATAGGTACGTCCGGTAGGTAAGGAGGTAGCTTGCCTTGGAGTGAATCAGGGTCGATACCCCAAAGTACTTTTCCACTTCCTGCAATCCATTTGCGATGAGTATTGGTGGGTCCGAGCCAGTAGCAAATCGGTTCATTTCCATCGAGTTGCTCGTCCTGATTTGCATCAAGAAAAGATCGAACATTTTGACGAACTTCCTCCAGCAGAATCGTTTTTGCTTTTTCATGATCCTCACTCTTCATCACGAACTGTGAAAAACCATTGAACTTACCGCCGTGCTTTTGAAACTTTCTAGCTGAACCACCGTGTGGAGCATCCGCTGGTGTTCCTGGACTCCAGACTTTGTAGGTGTGCCCAATACGATATCCTGACTTTTCTAATTCCAGTGGATAGGACGCCATGGATTCATCCCAAATTGCCCCCTGCAATATTGACCCTAGACCACACCTCCAAAAGTGTTGTCCCGTCAGCAGTGAACTTCGGCAGGGAGTACAGGATGGTGCACTGACAAAGGCATTGGTGAAAAGAATCCCATCGTCAGCTACCTTGTCAAAATTCACGGTCTGCACGTGATCGTGAATTCCTCCCTTGTCTATCCTTTCATAGATGCTCGCGTACTTGCCCCAATCATCCGCGAAGGCCATCACGATGTGCGGACGTTGGCTTCGATTCGAGCCTTTTCCTTCTGAACCCAAGGTAGTGGTTGTTAGAACAAATCCGAAGGCGAGTCCTAACATCGAAACCAGAGTGCTGGCAATTGTCTGGCTTGCCAGACGCTTCAACTGCAAGGGCTTAGAGATGGACTGGTGAATCGATGTCGCTCCCATCAGGTTGAGTCCTTTTGATTTTCTTTTTTTGAGAATTACTGAATGATCTCAACCCACTCGGACTGAACCGACGATCAGGTAGCATGTTGGAGGTGTTAGTCGCGAAGCGTATCAGCTCATGCTAACAGGGACTTGATTCTCGAGGTTGTGTCGATGACGATGATAACAGGTTTGAGTCACTACTTCTCAGCGAACCCATATTTGATCTTGGTTTAGTCAATTGAATGCTTGATCATGGTTGGGATTGACTGTGGTTGATGTTTGTTCAAGGCGAGCGGGATAGAATGGATAATGAATCAAGCAGAGCGAAATCTCTTAGCGCTGCAGCTCGACGTGTGTTGGGTGTATTGGTTGAAAAGGCAAAAACCACTCCTGACCACTATCCGCTCACCTTAAACGGGATTGTTACTGCGAGTAATCAAAAATCGAATCGAGATCCCAAGATGGAGATCGACGAGCAAGACGCGCTCATCGCAATCGATGAACTCAAAGAGCAGCAGGCAGTTCGCGAAGTGCAAGGCAGTGGAAGGGCTATCAAGTACCGGCATGCGGCCTATGAATGGATGGATATTGGTGACGCTGGGTCTGCCGTAATGACGGAATTGCTGTTGAGAGGACCTCAAACAGTTGGAGAACTTCGAACGCGAGCCTCGCGGATGTATTCCTTTGCAGACCTTCATGCGTTACAGCCTGTGCTCGATCAATTGTGTGAACAAAAGCTGGTCGAGCCACTCACCCCGTCAGGAAGAGGGCAGCTCTTCGCACATACTCTCTATCAAAATCAAGAGAAGCAGTATCTCTTAGAGAGGATTCAAAAACGGCAGGTGGTGGACCCAAAGACTACTACATCGCCAGTGACCGCGAATCTGGATGCCGTCGAGAAGTTAGTTGCCAGATTGGAGGAGGTCACCACTAGAATTGATGCTCTCGAACAGAGGCTTTCTGAGTTGGAGAACTGAGTA
>JAAXIK010000359.1 GCA_012270385.1 Rubripirellula sp.
GCCCCACAACTGCCAAGTCCTGCCATTGTCAGTTGTTCCATATAATTCAATCGATTCTGCACCCTGAAGACCCACAGCTTCCAACTCGTAATCGAGACTGAATCGTTTCCCCTTGCTAAATCGAAGAGGAACTCGCTCCAACATTACGGCAGATTCAGGATCTGAAGCAAGCGAATCACTTAATTCGTTCCGGTTGGATTGATAGCGAGGTGGTTTCTCCAGTTCCACTTCCTCTGGCTTATCCGATGTTGATTCTTCCTGTTCCAAAAGGGGAACAACCTGCGAGGTTTCTTCAATAGGCCTCATCGCTTGCGCAGGGGTTTGAGCACTCCGATTTACTATCGATGATTTATTAGTTTTATAAGTGTCTTCGAGATTCAAAGGTGAAGAGAGGGTTTCGGGCAGAGAATCTTTTTGATTCGTTTCTGCTCCATTCACTCCACCTTGAACTGCAGCACTTTGCGATTGGCTAAACGGCTGCTCAGTGTTGCCGAGGCCAAATCCCTCACCGATTTGTGCCGGAGAAGCGGGTGGGGGTAAAAGCTCCTGTGGATTCCCAACCAAACGTGATGGAACTCCTGCGCGTGTAGAGGGTATGCCTTGCGAAAATGTTTCTGGGTAATACTGCGAGCGAGGCGGGGCATTCGGATTCAGTGGGGGTGACATTCCAAAGAGCTTTTCGAATAACGAAATACGTCTTTGAGGCATGCCGCCCAACTGTGCGATGCGAACTAATTCATCCCGATGACTCGTATCGGATCGGTAGAGTTCACTGCGTTCGGTAGGTAAAGAAATCATACCCGATGCTTGAACAGGAGCAGCACTGCCTAAACTCTCTTCATTCAATTCTCTGGATGAATTCGATACCTCACGGGAATTACCTTCACGAAAGCCAGCGAGAACACCTTCAACGGGTACACTGACTCTCTCAGACTTTTTTGCCGAAGCAATCTGAGTATGTTGCTCAGAAGCCAACCTTGGTCGCTTGATCTGTCGGATGACTCGTGCGGTATTGCCGGCAGCATCCGTAGCAGAAAACTCGACAAGCAAATACTTCCAAAACGATTTCTGATCAGGTTTAAACGCGAGGGTACCTGTCGTTGACTCGACTGCGGATGCAATCTCTACCCATTCAGGATTAGAATCCGTTGCATAGCGGAAGCTGGCTCGATGAATTTCACTCGCATCCTTTGCCGCAAAGTCGAGCGTAATCTTACCTTCGACTTGAGGATCAATCTCCAAGGTAAGAAGAGGGTCCTGGGTATCTACCCTCACACGGATCTGGCATGAAAGAGGAGTTGAGGGATATTCTTTACCAAATTGATTCACTGTTCGAGTAGCGAAGAGGTAGATACCATCTGCACCTGCATCGTAGGTAAATTTCCTGTCCTCAGACTCCAACGGTTTTGATCCGTACAGTTTCCAGCCGTCAAAATCCGGTGACGAAACGTATAATCTAACTTCGGTTGAGTCAGTATCTTGACGATCGACGCTAAAAGGGATCGAAAAAGAGGGTACAGCGAGAATATACTCTGGTAGATTCGAGCCGGTCGCGGATGACTCCGATGCAACGGTTGTAGAAGCTTTCCCAGCATTCGCAAAATCAGCCCGTGACTGACCATTACCCACTTCGACGGCGTCGGCAGCCTGAATCATCAGGACCGTTACTGCTACGGTGATCAAGGCGGTTTTCACCGCATACTTTCTTCCCTGCATCGGTCTGCCAGACTAGAAGTGACTACATCAAATACTCGTTTTGAACCGAGCTCCACATCATCGCCTTCGGTTTTTGTCAGTTCTGACGTTAAAGAATCTGGCATTCCTAGCCAATTCCGTAGGAATCAGGTCTGATTACTTACCGCAAACCTCTTAATTCGCTTTACCCTCACCTCTACAGCACCCGCACTCCAATGACTGACAATATTTACCACTACGACGTGATTGTGATTGGAGCTGGTCACGCTGGAACTGAAGCCGCAGCAGCGGCTGCTCGACTTGGAGCCAAAACAGCTCTTTTAACCAATAACCTCGACACGGTTGGGCAGATGTCCTGCAATCCTGCAATCGGGGGAGTTGCAAAAGGACAGATCGTTCGAGAAGTCGATGCCCTAGGTGGATTGATGGGTCAGGCGATTGATGCAACAGGTATTCAGTTTCGTTTGCTGAATCGTCGGAAGGGTCCAGCCATGCACAGCCCCCGAGCGCAGGCTGACAAGAAGGCTTATCAGAATTATGTGAAATATCAGATTGAATCCCAAGATCACCTCGACCTTCGGCAGGAGTCCGTAGAAGACCTCATGGTGATCGAAAACGGAACTGAGCGCAGGATCGGAGGGGTGCGTGTCCGGGGTGGTGCAGAGTATCGTGCCGACAATGTTGTCCTCACTACGGGGACATTTCTTCAAGCAATTATGCATACCGGAGAAGCTAAAACTGCGGGAGGAAGAGCAGGGGAGGGAACTACAGCAGGAATCAGCGGAGCGTTGCAGAGGCTGGGGATAGAGATTGACCGTTTCAAAACCGGTACGCCACCTCGACTCAATGCAAAAACTATTGATTATCAATCCGTCGAGGAGCAACCTGGAGATGATCAGCCTCAGCCGTTCTCCTACCTAACAGGAGAGCTTTCGCTTGAACAGCTACCGTGCCATATCACCTACACCAATGCTCAAGTCCACGAGCTGATTAGAGCGAACCTTGATCGCGCTCCGATGTACAGCGGACAAATCAATTCTCGAGGGCCTCGTTATTGTCCCAGCATTGAAGACAAAGTTGTTCGCTTTGCAGACAAAGACGGACATCAACTTTTCCTTGAACCCGAAGGGCATCAAACACAGGAAGTGTATGTGAACGGGATCTCGACGAGCCTGCCACGTGACGTACAGGATAAAATGTTTCCACTGATTCCTGGGCTGGAAAACGCAACCATTATGCGTTACGGATATGCGGTGGAATATGATTTTTGCCCACCCACTCAACTCTGGTCACATCTTGAATCCAAATCAATTCACGGTTTGTTCTTTGCCGGACAGATCAACGGGACAACAGGCTATGAGGAAGCCGCAGGCCAAGGGCTTATCGCAGGACTCAATGCCGCCCGCAAAGCAAACGACCTTGATCCTTGGGTTCCGACACGAGACCAAGCATATATCGGAGTTTTACTTGATGATCTGGTGACAGCTGGAACAGACGAACCCTATCGCATGTTTACTAGCCGAGCTGAATATAGACTCTTATTAAGACAAGATAATGCTGATCGGAGACTCACGCCCATCGCCAACGAGTTAGGCTTGATCACTGAGCAACGTAATCTTCGATTCGCTCATAAGATGAGCCAAATTGAATTGGCGATGAAGATTCTCAAAAAATCGAGAATTGATCAAACTGCCGGGGACACCTACCTAAGACGACCGGAAGTGACGTGGGATGAGATGTGCGCGAGTATCGCAGAACTGAGAGAGATCGACGCCGAGGCAGCTCAACAGTGTGTTTATGACATCAAATACGAGGGCTACGTAACGCGGCAGAAAATGGAAGTCGAGAAACAGCAGAGACTAGCAACGAAAAGGATTCCAACTCATTTTGATTACCATCAGATCAAACCCTTGAGATCGGAAGCCAAAGAAAAGCTTACCCGCGTTCGGCCCAAAAGCTTAGATCAAGCAAAACGTATTAGTGGAATTACCCCGGCGGACATTGCTTTGGTTTTGGCCCACCTCGAACAGAAGACTAAAAAGCCAGCAGTCACTCCCGGTGCGGAAAGTCCTGATCCATCTTCATCACACCCCTAAAAAAAGAAACAAGCTGTGAACTCCAGTGCTATCCTAGGTTCAACGCACCAGTTGCAACGGCCCTGAAGAAGGGTGCCGGTGAAGTCGGATGATAGATGGCCGGAGATGAAGGATCCAGCTTGGGAAACCGGTGATGCAACCGAAATTCGGGGATATTTGTAGGCCAGGATA
>JAAXIK010000433.1:0-3726 GCA_012270385.1 Rubripirellula sp.
GAAATCAAAACGCTGCCGCCCGATGCAATTTTTTTTATGGGAGACACGCCCTACATTGACCAAAGTGAACTAAATATCGTGCGGGAACGACATCGTAAGTTTCTCCAGATTCCTGAACTCGCAGCACTGGCTTCTCACCCTCCCACGATGGGTACTTGGGACGATCACGACTTTGGCCGTAACAACGGCAATGGTCGAAATATGATGAGTGGGAAAAATCGAACCCGTCAAGCCTTTGTGGAATACCGTGGACACTCACAATTTGGCGATGGCAAAGAAGGTGTTTACCACAAGGTTGATTTAGGAATGATGGAGGTCTTTCTACTCGATCCGAGATTCTTCTCTCAAACGGAACCCTCTCCTGCAGACGACACACAACCCACTTGCTTCGGTTCGAAACAATGGACCTGGCTACTTGAGAGTCTCCGAGCATCGGAAGCTCCTTTCAAAATACTTGCCTGTGGAGCGATCTGGGAAGACAAGAAAAATGGTGAAACCGACGACATGTTCACTTATTGGTATGAGCGTGATGCATTACTTGATTTCATCAAGTCGGAGGGAATCAGCGGAGTCATCTTGCTAGGTGGTGACATTCACGTCGCGCGACATCTGATTCACCCTGATCGTTTGGGATACGACCTCCATGACTTTGTGATTTCACCAGGACACGCCCGCGTAATCACCCAACTTGATGTTTACCATCCATCACTGGAATGGTCCTTAGTGGAGGGCTGGCAATTCTTGACACTCACAGCGGATGGCACTGACGGTGAAGCCAAATTGATTGCAGAATTTCGGCAACCCAATGCAAAGATCAATCGAAAAGTTGAGATCCCGCTTGAGAAAATGAAGCAACGAGAAACGGATTTGCATCGTGGACGTCGAGCTCATTGGAATTTTGAAGGGAGCCTTTCTAATGACTCTCTGCTTGGGGATCGGCTTGATGCGGAAGCACATCAAGGTGCTTCCCTGACCACCAAGGGCATTCAGGGAAGTGCCATTCAGTTTCGAAAAGAAGAGCAACAGTTCCTAAACGTTCCTCGAAGTTTTCTCAATGACAATTCGCCCGAGCATTCTGTGTCACTCTGGTTCAAACCCAAAACCCTTCCGGAACATGCCACCAAGGAACGCTCCTTCATTCTTGAGAGTACGGCAGAGGGGAGGCCGTCAGATCAGGGTGCTTGGCATCTTTCCATCGGTCTGAGACCGGTCGCTGATCCCCAGAAAATTAACCTCCAATTGTACACCTACACCTTGAGGCCAGCCTCCAAACCAGAATTAGCTCCAACCGCAGCTTCGCAGGGGCCTTTTGATTTACTTATTCCCAGAAGTAAACTTCTCGATCAATGGAACCATCTGGTTCTCACTTTCAATTCTAAGTCACTTATACTGTTCCTCAACGGGAAACGGATTGCCGAGCATCAACTCCCAATTCCAGGACCGGCCTCAGAATTCGGTGGACTGGTCATTGGTGGCCACCGCGGAGGAACGGGTAGAAATTTCGATGGCCTAATGGATGAAATCTCAATCTGGCAGCGGATACTTACACCCGAAGAAATCAAGACACTGGCAAATCCACAGTAAGAAAATAGACGCACGGTAGAAGTCATACCAACAGATTTGTTGGTTACAACGAAACAAGTAAGTAGAAGACAAAAAGGACAATATCCAATGAGATCACTGATCCTGATTCTCCTCACCTTAGTCCTTAACATTGAAAGTACAGACGCAGATTCAGCAGCTCTCCCCAATGTCGTTCTCATCCTTTCTGATGATCAGGGATACACCGACTATGGCTTCATGGGTCACCCACAAATTGAGACCCCCAATTTAGATGAGCTAGCTCGCGAGAGCGCACTTTTTAGGCGAGGCTACGTGCCAACAGCACTCTGCAGACCCTCCCTAATGACGCTCATTACAGGACTCTACTCGCACCAAAATCGCACAACAGGGAATGATCCAGCCACTTCACCAGCAAATCAAGCTCATCAAGAACGAACGGGAATCCACCCACGCGAACTTTTAATCTCCCATATCGATGAGACGGGTTCGCTTCCCCAGTGGCTATCCAATAAAGGTTACCTCAGCCATCAAAGTGGAAAATGGTGGGAAGGTTCATTCCAACGCGGTGGCTTCACTCACGGCATGACCCGTGGATATCCCGAAACGGGCGGTCGGCATGGCGATGCAGGCTTGAGAATTGGTCGAGATGGAATCCAACCCGTGACAGATTTCATCGATCAGAGTGTAGAAGCAAACCAGCCGTTTTTTGTTTGGTATGCGCCGTTCATGCCCCACCCCCCCCACCCGCCTCCAGATCGATTACTGAAGAAGTACCTTGCGAAAGGAGTTCAGGAGCGAATTGCAAAGTACTACGCGATGTGCGAGTGGTTCGATGAGACTTGTGGCTCATTAGTGAATCACATTGACCAAAGTGGAATCAAAGAGAACACGCTGATCATCTACGTTTGCGATAACGGATGGATTCAAACGGAGAAGGGAAGCTACGCTGAGCGTTCAAAACGAAGTCCCTATGAGCACGGTACGCGCACTCCCATCATGTTCCGATGGCCGGGAACAATCCAAGCTGCGGATCGTCCTGAATTGTGCTCATCCATTGACTTTGTCCCGACTGTTTTAGCGGCTTGCGATGCCAAAGGCCCGCATTCGTTCCCAGGCCTCAATCTACTACCACAGCTAAAATCCGGCGAGCCAATTGAAAGGAATACCCTCTTCGGTGAATCCTTCGCACACGATATTGCCGACATTGAAAAACCCGAGGCCTCACTTCTCTATCGGTGGGTGATCCAAGGCAAGGATAAGCTGCTTCTCACCTACGACGGTAATCCTGGGAAGATGAAGTATCCTCCAACCCAAGGTGATGCTCAGCTCTATAATCTTGAAAATGATCCGGGGGAAAAAATTAATCTAGCTGAGCAACAACCTGAAAGAGTTGAAGAACTCTCTTCTCTCTTAACGAATTGGTATGGCCCACAGAATCGAAAGCCCGGAGCCTATCGCTCGTCTACTCCGACCAGGACGCCGGTTAAAAAACGTTTGAAACCCCAGATCAATTCACGACCGGGAAATCAATAATTAGGCAAACCTACTTGCACAATTTGGATACCTTTTTCTATTCCGTATCGCTGGACTGTCTTGAACTGGGCTGTCTATCGCTGAGCTATCTTCCTCGCTCCCTAGTGGACACGACATTTCCGAAGTAACTTCAATGAATCGCATCATCTTTATCCTTAGCTTCCTGCTCACAATGAGCGTCGAATTTCATTCCGCACATGGAGTGGAATCGAAGCCAGACATTGTCTTGATCATTGTTGACGATCTTAATGACTGGCTAGGATGCTTGGATGGTCATCCCGATGCCTACTCCCCGAATATTGATGCGTTGGCTGAACACGGGATGCTCTTTCCTCAGGCTTACTGTAATTCCCCCCAATGTCGACCGTCCCGCACCAGCATGATGCACGGCGTATACCCGTTTAAAACCGGGACCTATTTTAATGCTCGGTTCCAAAACGAAGCTCCGATCAAGACGCCAGCAATGCAGCAGTTCTTCATGAACCAAGGCTATCGAGTGGCCAGTGGTGGCAAGGTCTTCCATGGAACCCCCGGACGGTAAGGAGACTCACTTTTCCGCAACCCAGCCGACCCCAAGCCACCCAAAGGGGAAAACAACTTCAATTCCATGGCCGCGCCGAAGGACGGTTG
>JAAXIK010000433.1:3736-3954 GCA_012270385.1 Rubripirellula sp.
TGATGAAAATGATGAAGAGATGAGTGACTATAAAGTCGCAACATGGGCATCAGAACAATGGCAGATGGTCACGGAGAAACCCCTGCTGATGACCGTGGGATTCTTTCGCCCCCATCGCCCGCTGCACGTGCCCAAACCCTGGTTTGAGAAGTTCCCGTTATCTAGTATCCGACGCCCGGCAGCCCCAGTCGGTGTCGATGATTGGGAAGATATGCAAG
>JAAXIK010000522.1 GCA_012270385.1 Rubripirellula sp.
TTCTATGGTATAACAGCAGCGTCCTTAGGTTAATACGAGGGTTGTATTGCCTGCTCCCGCTTCAAGACTCATTGGAATCTCGGATTCTCCCACCGCCGGCTAAGCCATTGAATCCGTCTGCAAATGGACATCGGCACCTTGGGCACGGTCAAGTCATCGCTATGAGGACAAATCCGAGCGGAAATCAGTCACCCCATTCCCCGAGTGGCGGGGGAAACGGCATCGGCCGTTCTCAACCTTGACTCCCGATGCAATATCTTCTGCGAGTAAGTTAGCACCATCGATATCAGCAAAATCAAGGAGTGGGAGTAGCTGAGCGATAGCAGAAATACCAACCGTTGATTCTGTCATGCAACCGAGCATGACTTTCAACCCAAGAGCCCTAGCGTGAGCAATCATATCTAACGCGGGAGTGATTCCCCCACACTTGATCATTTTGATATTAACACCATGAAAATGATTGGCGCACTTCGCCACATCGCTGGCGATTAAACACGCTTCATCAGCAATGATCGGCAACGCCGATTCCTGATACACCGAACGAGCTCCCTCCCAATCATCCGCTCGCAAAGGCTGCTCAATAAACTCTACACCCAAATCACAAAGTTGATGGGAATGCTCGATAGCCTGGCGAGCCGTCCAGGCGCAATTCGCATCAACACGGAACACGGCTTCCGAATGCTTTCTCAATTCTTCAATAATTTGCAAGTCATGATCGGTGCCAAGTTTAATTTTATAAATTGGCCAGTCGGGCTCTTCTCTGATCTTAGAAACCATAACCGCAATGTCGTCCAAGCCAATTGTGTAGCTTGATGAGGGACACTGGCTCACATCAAGTTCAAGCAACTTGTGAGTAGGGTATCCCTGTCGTTTGCCCCATAGATCATATGCCGCTTGGTCAATAGCGCATCGGACAAAGCTCTCTCCGAGGAGAGGTTGCTCTAATGCCTCCCATAAGACCCGTGGATGTTCCCACCGCGTCTGCTCCACCACTTCACGTGCTGACTCCGCAGCGGCAGCCATGCTTTCAAGGGATGTCTGATAATAAGGATCCGTAGTCGCTTCTCCGTAGCCACTGTGGACACCGTCGATGAGCTCCACAATGAGCGAAGGTTGAACGGAGTGTGTAAAACGTGATATTCCAAATGCATGACGCAGCGGCAATTGAAATTGATGCAATCTCATTTCAACTCGGTCACCAGTCACGTTTCCACCTCTTCAATCAGCAATCGTTACGTATCGTGATTCGCACGAAGATCAAGAACAGCCCTAACAAGATCCTGAGCACCATGACGAACAACGTCGCAAACGGGCAAGCCCAGCTCACGCTTGACACGGTCACGCTCAACATTGGCCTGTTCATCAGAGAGCAAACGACTATTCATTGCCACGGCGATGACCTGAGAAGGATGTCGCAAATTTGCCATCGTTTCGTAAACCGCTTTCAAGTCTGACAAGCCGGGTAGTGCAAGATGACTCAAACCGTTGAAGTTATCGCGACCCGCCTCATAACAGAGGACCATGGCATGGGGCGAACATCCGTGCAAGAGGCCCAAGGTGACAGCACTATATCGTGGATGCGCGAGACTACCTTGACCTTCCACCACCACAGCATCGTAGTCGCTATGCTGAATAATCATCTTCTCCACCGCACCACTCACGAAGTCGGAGACGACGCTATCTACGGGACATCCATCACCTTCAACCAGTATCCCCGTCTGACCCGTCGCAATGAACTTGGTATTCAACCCAGAATCATTGAGAGCACGGGTAAGCTCTACCGAAACGAGCATCTTCCCAACACCGCAATCTTGTCCGACAGTGTGGATTCTCAGGCATGAATCATCTAATGCGTCACAGGATGCGACCTCATGCTCCGCGTTGCGTCGCAAATCAATAAGATCTACGCTGTGAACGCGTGCTGCCTCGCAAAATTCACTATCCTCAATGAGGTAGTCATGTAGCCCCGAGTAGATCGTCATCCCGCGCTTGATCGCCTCGAGAATCAGTGGCCGCCAACTGATGGGGATCTTGCCACCTGGAGGAGCGATACCGATGACGAGTGAGTCACCATCGGGCGCCTCTTCCATCGATTGGATCACTGGAATATCCCCTCCCACTCCCAATAGACCTTGAGCGCTGGGGGCTTCTGCCGAACGATCCAAGACCGCCACAATTTCTTCGGGACAGAATCGCAGTAAGCAGCTCGCCGTCTTCGCCGTCACCGGATTGGAATACCCATCCGTGATCAGAACCATACGTCGATTCTTATTTCGCTGTGAATCATTCTGACTCACTCCTGCGCCTGAGTTGTTTTCACTCATCACTCTTGGTTCCCCGTGTCATGGTCATTTAATTCCTGACCTAATCCAACCATCTGCAATAAACGCAGTGCATTGGTGGTAGGAGAAACACCCTGACGCATCTGATAATCAAAAGTCATTCTTTCTTTACCTTCCGCATCGGGGCGAATGGTTTCTCTAAAATGAACCACTTCAGCGACCGACATCAAATCCGGTTCATCTGCAAGCTCTAAATCGTGTGTGCTGATCGCTCCAATGGCTCCGAAATTCATTAGGTGCTGTAACACCTGCACCACAGCGATCTGTCGCTCTCGGCTATTGGTTCCTTGCAAGATTTCATCCAGGAGAAAAACACAGAGACGATCATCCTTCTTGGATAACTCTCTCGCGTGATCCACTACGCTTTTCAAGCGTTGTAGTTCCGCCATGTAAAAAGAAACACCTTGGCTCACGTCATCGCTGACGCGAATACTCGTCACCAACTCGACGGTGGGAAGCTTGAAAGATTGTGCACATACCGAAGCTCCGATTCCAGCTAAAGATATATTCAAACCGACACTACGCATCATGGTGCTTTTGCCGGACATGTTACTCCCCGTCACCAGCAGAACGGATCCCTGCGGCCCGAGGGTGACATCATTGCAAACCCGATCTCGATCCGATAGCAGCGGGTGACCTATTGCCGTCCCAGATACCTGCTGGCCCTCGGTGGCTTCGACCCAAGTGGGTTCACCCCAAGAAGGATAATCATCCCGCATCGCGGCGATGGACATCAAAGCTTCTAATTCGCCCAAAGTTTTGAACCAATCGCCGACTCTTTGCCCATAGGTTTCCTTCCAACGCTCCAGCTGAGCGAGCACACGGATATCCCATAGGGTTAAACACTGGAGTGGTAAATAGATCAAAAAGGTTCCAGCCGACTGCCGCAAACCACCCGCTCTGGCGAGCTTCTGCAAATCGGCCATGCCACGGCAAGCTGACAATTCGTCATCAAGTAGTACCTGCCTTAATCGGAACAGCAAGCCTTGATTCGCTTCGGTCGGCCCCAGCAGCTCGGCGGAAGCATAGATTTCTTGGTAGTCTCTGACTGCTCTTCGATTGGACATCGCCACAGAAAAAACCGCATGTGCGGGTCCAAGCATCAATGTGGTGATGGCAAGATTGCCGAAGATCAGAATACCTAGAGCGATGAATACCAACTTCATCAGCCAGGGTGCTGACCATCCAGCAAGTCCTGCAGCCAAACATGCAATACCGGCCACCGATATCGCCGTAGATAAACGGGACCAATGGGCTAACCACATGCGGTGGACCAGCCAAAAGTCTCCTTGTGCCCATCGAACAAATTGATCGGGGCTACCAGAACTCTCACTGACTTGGCGTGATAGGGTGTAGAACCTCAGTCGTTTCTCGCGTAACGGCGCGAGTGTTGCAGCCGCCACCGCGCGTTCACTCGCTGCCTGTGATTCAGACGGTCCGCAGAGCCAACGACCAAGAGTTCGAATCCCGGGTTCGGTGAATGCCATGGAGACCAGTGAGAACAGGGACGCCTTTCCCAGCAGATCAAGATCACTCGCCACTGCTCTCTGCACCGGAGGCAAATCCAATTCCTCGATAATCCGATCGATGCGTTTTGAACCAAGATATTCCCAGTCACGATTCAACCTCGCTTTCAACCTTTTGATCACAGAAACTTTCTTCTGCAACTGCTCCAACTCATCTCTAAGCGGTTCATTGAGTGTTACCACAATCAAGAACGCGATAAGCGAGCCCCAAGCGAGCCAAGATGCAACGGGTAGATCATTCCAAAGACTTGAAATGGCAAAAAGCGAGAGGAACGCCAAAAAGAGAATCAATCGAAGCGTCCCAAACCAACGATCTTTCTGTCGCAATGCGGTCTGACGCTGAGAGTTGTCATCAAGAAGAGCCTGATAACGTTCCATCGCTTCAACGCATCCCACTGACGACTCGTCAGGACGCTCAATTCCATTTTCCATCAGGATGGCTCAGTTTCTGTCTCGCCAAAAGCCATGGAAGGAGTAATTCCCGCCACCACTTTGGCTGCAATACGGTCTTGTAAGTTCGGTCTAAAGATGACTAACAGCAATAAGGGCATGAACCAAGCGATGTATAACCCTCCGCCGTATCCATGCCAAAACTGTGCGGCTACCATCAACGCCGCAGAAGAACTCATCAATGTGCCTAGATTCTTGCGTGCGGGCCAGATGGTAAAGAATGTTGCCAAGATTGCAAATCCAACGATCACTGGCAAACGCCAGATAGGATTCCAGCCCAAGGCCCACAATCCTCGCAATTCCTGTGGATCCCGATTGGGTTTAAGCAAACCAAACATGCGATAGAGGTGATCGGAGAGAGAGGCGGAACTATCGAAAGACAATGCAACCACCAACATCAAAATCATGGCCGCCGCACCAGCCGCAAATTTCCTCGCTCCGCGTTTCCAATAAAAACTTCCCCATAGGGGTAACAGAAAAAGAGGGTAATAAACGAGTCCACCCGCAAGGCCCAAAAATATGCCTGCAACGAGTGGCCTGCGGTAGCAAAGAACAGCCCAAAGCAAAAGTGCCGCTGGCAGCGAATGATCAACTCGACCGGTCATCTGCGCCGTGTAAGGCAGAAGTAAGTAGAGCAATGAGCATCCAACACCCGCTCGGATATTGGAAAAGTGGCGACTGGCAATCAGCACAATACCGACCACGATTGAAAATTGAGCAAGAATCGCGAGCGTCTTAGCAATTTTTGCCAACTGCACCTGACTTGGGGTCAACTCAGAAATCTCAGGAGGAATGTCACCACCTGGCTGATCGCTCACTGGACGGGTCGGTATCGCTGGCAGCAGATTCATCATGGCATAGCCGGGTCCCAACTCAGGACCTTGCTGCACCTGCACTCTTGGACTGCTGGTTACCACGTTAGCCATCATAAAGATAAACAGGGAAATACCAATGAAGTACAAACCACCTGTGGTCAAATTGGGGTCCAGTAACGGACGGCGGACCATTAAAGGATCCAGCATCAAACGCATCAGCAGCAGTGCTTCCACGATAAACAAATAGATAAATCCCCAACGCTGCAATTCCCTTGGATCTTCTGGGCCCTCCAGCAACCGACGCAGATATGAAATCTCACTTGCTTCTTCCAAGGCGACATCTGCTGTCCCAAGCATCATTACCTCTTCGGTCCGAGCTTGACCGAGCAGAAGTGGATCATCGCTGTCCAGGTCCCCAACACTGGCTGAATCTTGTTTCAATTCGTTAGGTGCCCGCTGCTCGGCATTTGCATTCGGGCTGACGGATAGCTGATCTTCTGTATCTCGAGTCGTATCCAATTGAGCCACGACTAAAGCGAGGCGTTCGGTCTTTACTTCTTGGCTGAATGAATCCGTCGGAGGAACACCATCAATGGCTTGGGATACCAATCCAATCAATGATTCTCCCGCCGCTTTTGTCTTTTCGAAAAAAGAGGTTTCAATCGCAGAGGTCGTGTTCAAGGTATCCGCAGACCGAGAACCATTCGGCGAAAGAACGGACGAACTTTGATTGGGTAGAGCGATGGAGCTCACTTCTGGATTTCCTGCCGCAGGCACTACCGGTGCAGTCGATGCATCAGAAGATCCGGGGCTCAAGAAATCCGGATCCTCGGAACTCTCGAGGGTATCCCGAGGTCGCGTAGCCTTGGATTCAGTCGTGCCAACGGGGCTGCCGCGTTGCTCCAGTTGTGACATTCCGGATTGAATGATCTCTGACTCGACCAACTGCCTGCGGCGTCCCTCGTAGACCATCAGCAAGCCAGGTGCTAGAAGGATGAGGAGGACGATATCGAGGTTGCGTATCGACCAAAAACGATGAAATACGAAGAACAGACCAATCGTCAAGAACGACGAGAGATACACCCAGGTCGTTGGATCGGGTCGTCGGTAATAGAGAAGGATTTCGCTCATCTGATTCGAGCAGCACCTTGGCCGTGTGCTCAAGATCCCTCGTTGTCCTTTGAAAGCGTGCGAATCCATAAGATATCGCATCCTGTCTTACAGAGAAGCCACAGACTGATGAAACAAGCTCCAGTAAAGCCGGATTTTCCTTGATTTCGCAGATTTATCGCCCACCCGTCCCAAAAAGCGAGTTGCCGTTGGGGGGATTCAAGACCGCAAGCCAAGGAAGAGCCGTATCCACTTGGAGTCGATCGTACCATTTCGAATCACTGGGGGCTGGGAGAATCTACCTGACGATGATCGCATCGATCGAAGAGTCGGCCTGACCATCGCCGCCGATGGCATGGGTCAGCGCAGTAGCCTGGGATCCCCGACAGGCGGAAAGATACAGCAGATGGAAAGACACCGGAGCCTAAAAACACCGGAGCCTGAAAACTCGGGGGCTTTAAAAGGGAGATTCAGTAAGTAGATTCAGGGCTGATCTCAATGACGACAAATCGTTACGATGTCCTCTAGGTAGGAGAACGTGTTCTAAAAGGGACTAGCATCTCGAAGCGTGTGAACTGCAGTTCGCTCTCCTTGCCAAACTACCTGAAAGCATTCAACCTGCCTTACTTTGTTCAATCTTTCGTCCATTCAAGGAGCCCAGCACCGTGGCCTCTTCGAACCCTTTATCCACTGAACTTATCGCTGAATCCCTTCGAGCAGATCCTCGAGTCTCTGAAGCTAGGCGGTTAATCTCTGAGGCCATAGCGGATCATTCCTCAAAAATCACATCGGTTCGAGAAGCTAACCCAAACTTGCAACCGCATTATCAATCGATGCTCGATCGTTTGACCGCTGTGCGTGGTGGCCCACCGATTTGGCCATACCTTGCAGCAGGAATGGGAAACGGACCGTTTGTAGAACTTGCAGATGGAAGCGTAAAGCTCGACTTCATTTGTGGGATTGGAGTACATGGCTGCGGGCACTTGCAGGACGCTATGGTGCAAGCATCCATCGATGCAGCATTGGATGACACCGTCATGCAGGGCAATTTACAACAGAACCCAGCAAGTCTTCATAAGGGTTAAAAGCTTGTGGAGCTTGCCGCTCAGAGTGGTGCCAAGCTTGACCACTGCCTTCTCTCAACCAGTGGCGCGATGGCGAATGAAAACGCCCTGAAGATTGCATTCCATCATAAGGCTCCTGCAGATCGCATCATTGCATTCGATAATGCTTTCGCCGGAAGAACCCTCGCCACCGCATCGCTAACGGACAAAGCTGCATATCGCAGCGGCTTACCTGTCACCATCAACGTGGATTACCTGCCATTTCGAGATTCTGCGAATCCCGAGCGTAGCCAAAGATGGGCCGTTGATGAACTCCACCGACTCATTAAGCGATTCCCCGGGAAACATGCCGCCTTTTGGGCTGAGCCTATCGCGGGAGAGGGAGGGTACTACGAAGGTTCAACCGAATTTTTCACCGCCCTATGCGAACCACTACGTGAAGCGGGGATACCCATCATTTTCGATGAAGTGCAATCTTTCTCGAGGACCAGTCGTCCCTTTGCATTCCAACATCTCGGCTTGGATCAATTCGCTGATATTGTGACCGTAGGCAAAATCACACAAGTTTGCGCAACCCTGTATGGGGAAGCCTTCAACCCCACCGGCCCCATACTTAGCCAAACCTTCACCGGTTCCTCCGCTTCCATCACCACGGGTCTCTCCATGCTGGAACAGATGGAAGCCAATCAGTGTTTTGGCGAGACAGGAAAAAATGTTGAGCTTGGAAATTACTTTCGACAAGCTCTCGAACACCTGTCATCGAAATATCCCCAAGAAATCCGAGGTCCCTTCGGCTGTGGGATGATGGTCGCTTTCACTCCCGGAGATGGAAGTTTTGAACAGGCCAAAGCATTGATGACGATCATGTACGAGAAGGGAATTCTTGGATTCGTCTGTGGCGCCAACCCTACCCGCATACGCTTTCTACCGCCTCCGGTAGTGACCACTAGAGAACACATCGATCTCGCAATCCAATTGCTGGATCAATCACTGCAGCAATTCTCAGAAGCTTAATTTCGGAAGAGTGTGAAAGAGTGTGCCAGACCCATTGAACTGGAACCATTGAAAAAGGGGTCCGATGACATCTCTAATCCCAGGGCCAAGCAGGCTGACCACGGTGTGACAGACCTGCTTGTTGACCGGTTCCGATCTAATGTTTCACCAAATTTTTATCGGTGACGAACGGGTTCAATCGCACCGCTCCGACTTGCTTTTCTCGGTGATCACTCACGATCAAAGATTCTCTTCGAATTTCACCACCAGGTGCACCAAGACTAGCCCCGGCCGAGGCAGACCGTGGCTTCTGAACCTCCACTCCAGAGTTAGCTCTTTGCCCACGGTAGGGGCTAGAGGATCTTAGCTGCGGTGGAGCTGCAAAGGGACTCAGTCCATAGGGACGCGAAAATCTCTGACCGTAATAGACCGGAGGGTTCGTCGCAAAGTATGGAGGGGTACGAATCGAACTGCTGTAACCCGCCCCATAAGGCTGATAGAAACCATAGGGTAAAAAACCCGACCAAGCGGGTTGATCTGCGTGTAGCTGGGTTGATGAAAAAATCATGCAACTCGTCAACAGAAAGAAGGCAGTTAGAATTCGCATGTTGTCACAGATTGCCGGAGCCATAATTTCCCTCGCCCACACAGCGTAGAGCAAGAATAATACTTGCAGACTAATTCGATTGATGAGTGAATTCAACAAGAACCGAATCGAAAAACAAAGCTGCCTACATCAGCGAGGCATCATTGCCTAAGATGGATAGGCGAGGTGATTCCCAAGACAGACCTATTTTACCGAGTCCGTTACTTTGAAACTGGCCTGCATCATCCCGACGCTGAACGGCGGAGGCGCTGAACGCGTGATGGCGAAGCTTTGCTCTGAACTATCACGACGCGACCATGATGTGACTTTAATCACACTCGATGACGGACAGCAGGATCGGCACCAAACCGAACCATCGGTCCAGCGTCTGTATCTGGATGTCATGGGTGATCCATCCAGCCAATCCGCTTTTCAGCGATCCTTCTTGAGCAAGGGTCTGAGAGCAATGAGTCGCATCTCAAAGATACGTCAGGCGATCCGGAAGATGCATCCTGATCTGATCCTATCTTTCTGTGACCAGATGAATGTAATGACGCTCATTGCAGCATCCCGCCTGGAGATCCCCACCATTGTTTGCGAGCGAAGTGACCCACGGCATCAGGCGCTACCCTCACCCTGGGAGTGGCTTCGAGGTGCTACCTACCCGAAAGCGATCAAGGTGATCACACTGACTGAGGAGGTAGGAGATTACCTTGCCCAACGCTGTAACGCAGACGTTGCCGTCATTGCCTCAGCAATCGACCCTCCTGAGTTGGATTCGCAAAGGGAAATTGCACAGAGAACGTGCACGATCTTAGCAATGGGAAGACTCGAGAAGGAAAAAGGATTTGAACGACTCATTGAGTGCTTTTCGGAATCAGCTCATAAAAATCCCGATTGGAAACTTTGCATTGTCGGCGAAGGCAGCAGGCGAGAGGCTTTAGAGGAGAGAGTTCGTACTCTTGGCTTGAAGGGACGTGTGGAATTACCAGGTTGGGTCGTGGATCCGTGGAATCATTATTCCAATGCCACCTTCTTCGTACTGCCGAGCCACTATGAGGGCTTTCCATCCGTTCTGATGGAAGCGATGAGCAGGGGAATCCCAGCATTGACGGTGGACTGTGATAGCGGTCCGCGTGCGATCGTCCGCACGAGCTCCACTCATTCAGGGAAACGCACAGCATATCTGATCCCCAATGATCACGATGCGTTAAGAGAAGGCGTTGGAAAAATGATTGAGGATACGACCTTTAGGGAATCCGTTGGACTCAACGCCAAGTGTGTGACGGAGTGCTACAACTGGACCACCATGGTCGATCAATATGAAGAGATCATCCGCCTCGCTTACGGTTGAGCGAAGTCGATGCCATACCTCATGGTGGAGGTTCTGATACTCAGCATTTATACCTTGAGCATGGGCCTGATCAGTCAACCGACCCACGCCATCGATTCCAGAAAGATGCAGCAGAGAGTTGCCGCATCCCATGGTTTAACTCGGGTAGCCTAAAGAATGCCACCGTGAGTTCGGATTGGGGTGAGATGACTTGGTGAGTCCATGAACCAAAATCGCTCCCACTCATCTACCATCGCACGCAAGTCATCCGAAGTGAATAACAACTGCTGAACTCGGCGTTCAGGTCGAGCGGAGTAAATAGGTACAAAGCAACCCACAGTGGTCGTGAGGCATCCTGCAAGCACCATGATTTGCATAAAACGTCGCATCGTGCGTTCCTCCGTGAACGACTAACTCTCGTGTAAAAGTCAATTTCAAGATCGTGTCATTGCAGCACTATCTTGAATCATAAATCCCACCGACCGCTCGGGCCGTCCGTTGGATTCGTCGGACGATGCGTTGGTGGAGGTTGTGTCTCGTTGTGATTCGAATCCAAGAATCGGCGTATCTCCGCCTCATCCAATGCTCGAACTTTCGCTTCCATGTACTTTCCAGGCTTGAAGGTCACTACATGCTTACGCGGCACATCAACCTGCTCACCTGTACGCGGGTTTCGAGCTTTTCGAGCCGCGCGAGGCTTCACTTCGAACACACCGAAGTTTCGAAGCTCAATTCGCTGGTCTCGGACTAAAGACTCGATAATCGCGTCAAAAGTTCTTTGGACAACTTCTTTTGTCTGTTGCTGCGTTAGCCCAACCTCTTCCGAGATCGTTCTCACGATGTCTTTCTTGGTCACGCTAACACCCCTGAAGCACGGAACCGCCGCATCGGAAATCGATGTAAACCCTTTGCCACTTTTGACTTAACACTTAAAAAGTCTATGCAGCCTAAAGGCTAACGTCAAGGTCTTGCGGTCGGTTCTATCGCAAACAGGTTGCGCAGTTCCGTCATCCAATATGGTTATCGTCACGAATAATCGTCACACTTGAACCAATCCGCACATTCCGGAAAAACTGATCAAACCCCCTCCGGAGAGCCATTTCGTTGCTCCTGACCACAAAATAAGAGCTTCACCTCGAAAACCCCTCTTCGCGATTACCAATTGAAGAGCCTTGGAAAAAGTGAACGAATGAGGGATATCACCTACTGCAGGGCACCTCGAACCAAAAATCCGATTACAGCACCAATGAAAAGGCTTACGGGTATAGCAATGGCCAAGGCGATCGCAACAGCCACCCCATAACCCGACCGACGTGTGACCAGGTTAGCTTGGGGCATTTCGGAAGGCGTTCCAGCGTCGTCTTGAGGGATCAAGGGTACGAGCGATGACTCGCTTTGAACTCCAGCCTCGACCCCGGATTGGCTCGGGGAACCCTGAGGGGGATGCTGCGAGCCTGAATCGAGAGAGTCTCGCAGTTGAGAAGGCTCCTTAGGGGGTGGGGGAGGCGTCCAGACCTGTCGCTCAAGTGGCAACTCGACGACCCCATCGGGTGAACTCGCCCAAGCCTCGAGCCGCTCAACCACTTCACCGGCGCAGTGCAGACGTCGTTTTGGATCCTTCTCCATCATGTCTGCGATGACATCCACAAACTCCTCGGAGAGTCCGGGTGAAAATCGGCGAGGGTGCCAGGGTGTCTGCTCGCAATGTCTCTGACACTTACTTCGCGAATCACCGCCGGGAAATGGCACTTTTCCGGTTACAGAAAAATAGAGAGTACATCCGAGCGAGTAGATATCACTGAGGTGATCAATGGAAGAGGGATCTCTAATCTGTTCCGGAGAGAGGTAATCTGCCGTCCCAACAATTTTCCCGGCTCGAGGATCCGCATCCAGGCTCATGGTCCATACCGCTAAGCCAATGTCAGATACTTTGGCGTGGCCATCGGGTGTCACAAGGATGTTACCGGGCTTGATATCTCGATGCACCATTCCTAAATCATGCGCGTACTGCAAACCACGAGCAGCATCCGAAATGATCACCGCAGCTGCTTCCATGGACAGTGGGCCGTTAGCTCTGATTAATCGACGCAGATCATTACCCGGCACATATTCCGTAACGAGGTAATGCACATTGCCGTCGCGTCCGGCATCAAACGCCCTCACAAGATAAGGACTGTCGAGTCCAGCCTGCAAACGAATCTCATGCTGAAATGCATTTCGAGATTCTTCAGTTGATTTCTCCAGGGGTAGCACTTTGACGGCGCACTCTCGGCCCATGACCTCATGAACCCCTTTAAAAACCTGCCCCATACCTCCCTGTCCGATACCCTCGGTGATGAGATAGGGGCCAAGCCGAAACTTGGTTCGGCCAAGATGCAACTGCTCAGCCTGATAGGCTGTAATTTCTCCTCGCTTGACCAACGCTTCAGAGGTAATCTGAGGATCGGTCGTATTCAAAGATTCAAGTAATGAACGATAAGCTTCCGGATCAACAAGCCCGCTCGTCAGCAGCGCCTGATGAAAATTAATTCGCTGAGTCACCTCGGCATTTTCCATCAGTTTGATTCCTCGCTGTTTTGAAAAGTATCACCAACCCAATACCGAAACTCTCGATCACCTTAGCACTCGCTCGTAGCGAAGGTTCAATCAAATACAACAAGAAGATCCAAAACACCGTGACTATGGATCCCAAACTGAACCTGATCACCATCAAAGTGAATCTCTGATGCACGAGACTCTGATCTGGCGTTCAAAGATTCGACATCCATCGCAATCAGATTCTCCAGGGATTCATCCAGAAAAGAGACCGCAACAACATCCCTGCAGAATCGCAATTTAACCTTTGCAGTCTGGGCACGAGTCTGCACCACTCTGATGATTGCAGCTAACTTTCCCTCTGCGGTCATCTGCACATCAACGGCTGACAAAAGCACCTCCTTGGGGGCGATATGACAGACCCATCCAATCGCTGGACCTCCGGAACTCCCTTTCAAGTGAATGGCGTTTGGAGGGAACATCCGCGTCAGGCAACTTGCAACCGGTGCGGTAACATCAATGCCATAGTCGACTCGAAAACCGGAACGAGTTTCCCCGGATACTTGTAAAAGCGTGTCCAGGAATCGCTCGCCAACTCGTCGATGGAAGGGATATCCATCACCACACACGAGAGTTTGCCGTTCCGCTTCATCCACCAAAACACCAGCAGGTGCGACCAATCGACGCGATCGCGATCGATGTAATTTATCGCGGACAATCGTTCGATGAATCGCGGCTTCAGATGCTACCGCCATACGCAATGCAAGGTAGTTTCCCCATGGATCTCCCTCCATTTGTCGATCGGGTATCAACTCACCTTTCACTTGCAAGAAGCGGCTACCGCGAGTCAGACTGTACTCCATACGAAAATCTGCAAGCTTTTGAGACCCTTCCTCGCTCGTTCGTTGCAAAACCCCAGCAGTTTCGATGGCTCCGTGATGCTCGGAGGATGCAGTGACTTGAAAACGATTCGCTTTCATTTCCACATTGCCCACATCTTCGCGCGACACCGAAACGAGTCGCAAAGAGAATCGGTTGCCCCGCGAACCACTATAAACCCCCATCACGGCACCCGTTTCGGTACTGAAATTCACTTCCATAAATTCATTTTGCAGCCGATCTTTTTCAGCAAGGGTTTTGGGTCCACCCAGAAAACCTCGACGTATCTTTTTGATCAAACCCGATCCGCTCTTCGCGTCCTTTGAACCTCCGCGCAGCCGAACGAAACCGCAAGCCGGAACATCGACGGTTGCATGAGTAATACCTCTCGTGTCATGCACCGCGTAGAGAGAATCTTTCGGTTCCGAAATCTTACCGGTCAGAGCAACGTCACAACGAACACCGATGGATACGGGATTCACCAACACGCAATCCGCAACCGCTTGATTCTGTTGGTTCACCTGCGGTGCAGCTTCCTGTTCTGCTCCAATGGCCCTCGTGAAGTGATCGCGTGCGAAATCAAGACCGGTAGGGTCATTGGATGTCAAATCGACCTCCCTCGCATCTATAATCGCACTAGAGTTTTCACGCTGAACAGATTCACCGTCTTGATTCTGCTCCTGCACTTGCCCCGAAACCAACGAACTCATTCCCGAAAATCGAGAAGTCTGCTCACGAAGAACAGAACTTCTAAATTCAGCCGCTAAAGATGAGATAGGGTTTTCGATTCCCTCCGCAACACGTTGAGAAAGTATCTTGGAGGAATGAGGAGACACCATCACGGATTCACCGTGATGATAGGGATGCTCACCCTCGGTGAAATACTGATCCAGCTTCCAAAACTTTCCGAGACAGAGACTCCAGGAAGCAACACGTTTCAGATCTTCAAAGCTCTGGCAACTTTCGCCGGGCCAATGAGCAAATAGCCCGGTGGAGATTTCGCCTCGATCGATGGATTCTCCTAAACGGGTACCCAACGTCAGAAAAGAGGAGTCATCGGATGCATCGATCGGTTTGGCGGTTAATGCTTCGAGCTGGACTCCCGCAGCTTGCAGAATGACCTTCGCCTCGTCCCCAAATCCAGTTCCCCCTTCAAAATCAATGGGCATCATCCCCTGGTATCCGAGTTCCACCAAGGTGGCGGTCAAGTCGGCAGGAGTTGAACCAGAGAAGCGACCGTAAACCGGTGGTGCCTCTCCGAGAATCGATGTAAAGGTGTGATGTGCCTTGCGGAGCGCTGCCTCCGCATCACCGTAGGTCATCGTATCAAAACAGACTTCGCTACCCGGTCCTCCGCCAGCCCAGCTGACCTCGCCGCCCTGAATACAACACTTTAGTTTTTCCAACTCATCCGGTGGCAGTTTCTCTAGCGATCGGGCGGCGTCCAGATCGACAAGCAAATTGATCGGAGTGGGGAGGCAAGCACCGATCGACTCACTGGCTGAACCCGTCCCGGAATCTGATAATACGGCGACTTGAGTCTCCACCTCCTCAGTCACTGAATTTCCGTCCTGCGTGACCTGCTGTTCTTGATCATCAGCGGAGGAAGCTTTAGGGTCTAAACTGACATTGGCTTGCTGAACGGTACTCAGCAAGTCCGACATGCGTCCGAGCGTCGACTCGCCCGTAAGAACGAGATCAATGAGGTGAGGGTCGGACGAAAAATAGTGATCCCTTTCCTCAGCGAGGGAGTCAAATAGATCGTGAAGCGCATCACTCGCGGTGTTGACATCTCCCTTCACGAAAGCTTTGGCTGCGTTAACGGCACAAGTCTGAAGATGCAATTCGTCGAGGTTGCTGGTGTAGCGTAAACGCTTGGTCATGATCTGCACTTGCAATGCTGCGTAGGCCGCAGCAAAGAAGTCATTCACGGTGATCTCTCGTGGAGAGATTTTGAGCGACTCAGCATGCATCGATGGCAAGCGATCCCAAGGAAGCTGCTCCAAGAAATCATCACGAGAGCTAGCCTCCAGCCAGACGCAATTCTGATTTCTATTCGCTCGCTCACGAAAACCTTCGGGCAGCTGCGCAGCAGACGGAGTGGGCACAACAAACAATCGATTATCAAGAGACTCGGGTGGAGCGTCCGCTCGGTACCACGCTGGCAACTGCTCCATCTCAGCGAGGAGAGATGGGTGCCAAAGCACGGTCCAAGCACCCAGAAGACTACACGCCTCTTGGGCAGGCAACTGTGACGGAAAATCTTCTAAGTTGGTTGCGGGTAGGAGAACGCAGCACTCTTGAAAAAGCGGCATGGCGGTTTTCTTAACGGAAAAACAATCAGGGACAGAGAGATGGATCAGGAGTATCTTTCGCCAGTCCACACCAAGCAGGAGACGCTCAATCGGTCTCCCCTTATCGCGACCTATCTAGGTCCGTTCGCATGGAATCGAAACGAAGCTACAACTGAGTAATCGCGAGAACTTGCTTCGACACGATCACCACCTAGGACTTTAGCACCTCTTAGGGCGATCACAACCTAGACAGCTTTGTTCCATCGACCGATCCGTTCGGAAGCTTTGGAGACCCTCCGCTGGGCTGCAGGGCAAACCAAGATACCACCCCCTCTGCGAGGCTATTTCCTACCCGCGTCATCGAAGCAAACAAGGATTTTCCCAGCGATCTTTGACGATGTTTCCGAGTCTTGGAGAGTCAACGGGTGAGTGTCGCGGTGACAAAAGCGGCATGATCCAATGGCATCCAAGGGTCCTGATTGCTTTGAAAGGCATTAGAATTCGAAAAAACCCGCACTTCCTGCATGTTTCCTTCATCTTCCTGAAAAACAAGATACTCCAATCGTGCGAAAAGGCTGTAGAATGAGGGGACAGTCCTGAGACGACTTTTTTGAGCCGTACAGCAGAAACGGTGTGCTTTCGCTGCAACGCAGGTTTCGAACGCTTGGTTCTTTTTAGTACTCTCAGGGTTAGACACAATTCAGACGTGAGAGCGACTTTTCTTCAAAACGTCTGACGGGGTAGCACCAGAGCTGAATCAGCTCTCACACGCCCAGTCGCCTTTCCGAATCTTACACAGGTAGAGAAACCCGCTTGGTGAACTCTTCCGTTGAAACTTTTGGGTAAGGATACTGAAAACATTCAAATGACCACTTAGGACGCATAGAAGTAATATGGCAAGCAGTCAAAGTGTTTGGGGAATCGAGGTCGGTCAGACCGCTTTAAAGGCCTTGCAATGCAAGGTCGAGGATGGACGTCCAGTTGCCACCGCTTTTGATTACATCGAATACCCAAAGATTCTCAGCCAACCTGAAGCAGTGGCGGAAGATCTCGTCCATGATGCTCTTCAACAGTTTCTCGATCGAAACGAGTCTGCCTACTCGGATAAAATCTGTATTAGTGTTCCGGGGCAGAGTGGATTAGCCAAATTTTTCAAACCCCCGCCGGTTGAAGTCAAAAAAATCTCGGACATTGTTCGCTATGAGGCGAAACAACAGATCCCATTTGATTTGGCAGATGTGATTTGGGATTACCAAATGATGCCCGGCAGCATGGTGGAAGAGGGCTATGCGTTAGAAAGCGAAGTCGGACTTTTCGCCATGAAGAGAGAGCAAGCTTATCGACAGCTTGACCCCTTCAACAAGGTGGATATGGAAGTGTCCGTGGTGCAGATGTCTCCCGTTGCACTTTACAACATGCTTGCCTTCGATCGATTGCAAGAGCGTCTTGATGAAGACCTATTCAACGCCGATGATCCTCCGCCTTCCACCGTGCTCCTGTCGATTGGAACCGATTCGAGCGATGTGATCAACACCACCGGATTTCGAATTTGGCAGCGGATTATGCCGATTGGTGGTAATCACTTTACACGGCAGTTGACGAAAGACCTCAAGCTGACGTTCTCGAAAGCGGAACACCTCAAGCGTAATGCTCGTGAGGCCACCGACCCCAAGCTGATTTTCCAGACCATGCGGCCCGTGTTCAATGACTTGGTCACGGAAGTGCAAAGATCCATTGGGTTCTTCCGTAGTATTGATAAGAAGGCGGAAATTGGTGAATTGGTGGTCACCGGTAACACGGTCAAGATGCCCGGACTGGCATCCTACATCGGAAAGAACCTAGGTGTCGAGGTTCACACTCTCGACCACTTTAATCGCTTAGATGGTCAGGACATCCTGGAAGTACCCACCTTCCGTGATAACACTCCAACCTTCGCTGTGTCTTACGGCCTCTGCCTACAAGCACTTGGATTAGCGCAAATCCAAACCAGCTTGGTTCCTCGCGAAATCCTGACTCAGAGACTCATTCGGGCGAAAAAACCATGGACGCTCGCCGGCCTTACTGCCTTGATGGTTGCAATGTCAACACATTACGCGTTCGTGGAACGAAGTTGGTCAACGACTCGCGATGATCTTTGGAAAAGCTCCATTGCGCAAGTCGATTCCATGAAGAGTTATGCCGACGGGCACAACACAAAAGACGGTGAACTGGCATCGAAGCTGACCTACCTGAATTCTCTGGGTGAAGAAGTCTCTGGGAACGCCGAGCGACGCTTGAAGTGGCTGGAAATCATCAAAGCGATCAATGCGGCGGTACCTCGAACCAACTATCCCGATGGAAAGGTACCCACCCCCAAGGAGCTTCCTTACTCACAGAGAAAAGATATTCACGTCACCTCCGCAGACACCAAGCATTACGAAGACCTGTCGGACTGGTGGTCGGACAAGGTGAAAGCACGATACGCAGAAGAGCTTCGAAGTTGGGCCAAGGTCACCGGGAAATTCCGTGATGCAACGCCAGAAGAGCGGGAAGCATTCGATGCAGAAATCGCTGAGGACACTGGGCCAACGGGGGCCGGTTGGGTGGTCGAACTTCGTTGCTACCACTATTACAACGACCCGAACAACCGTGGCGAGATCGAGAGTGATCATGTGCGTAAATACATGACAACAAGCTTCAAAAACAGCACGGTGGATCTCCCAACCGGACAAAAAGACGCAAATGGACAAGAAATCCTCGAAACCTTCACTCTGGAGGAACTCGGTGTTTCTTACCCCTTGCTCTTGGATGACAACCGAGCTCAACCGACACAAATTCCGAATCCCGATTACGATCCCGCGACCATGGCTGCAGAGTCACCGGTGGGCGGAGCTCTCGACCCTGGAAATCTACCGGAGGGTTTTGAGCCGCCGATGTTGCCGGTAAGTAAGCTCGAATTCGTTTACCAGATTGTCTGGCAAGAAAAGACGATGGCCGAAAGGCTCGAAAAGAAAGAAGCGGATCGCCTAGCCGCAGAAGAAGCGGCAGAGGCGGAAGCTCAAGCTGAAAATGATGCGGCCAGTTCCTAAACGGATGGCAAGCCATGAATAAGTAAATAGGGCTGAACTGTAACCGATTTCCAGTGCTTACGGTTAAGCCGAGCAGAAACTCAGCGAATCGCAAAGTTTCAAAAATCCATTCCAACACCTGACCCGTCATAGCAAACACACCCTCACGGATTGAATCGTTTCCTGGCTAGGAAAATCAAATCATGGATCAAATCAAAACCCAACTCGCCGCAGTCTCGAAGTACGGTTTCTGGATCTCCACCACACTGGTGCTCCTTTGCACGGTCGGCATTTGGTATTTATCCACCGCCGCATTGGACAAAGAGAATGAAGATCAAACCCGAAAGATTCAGGGTGCGATCAGTACAGTGAGCGGTGTGGAACAAACACTTGATGAGCAACCCAATGACCTTTCGCATCAGGAAATGGATCTCCTGATTGCTGATCGCCAAAGCGAAGTACTTGAGTCTTGGAAACGACTTTACGATCGACAGCAAAACATTCTGACTTGGCCCGAAGCAGAACTGGGCAAGGACTTCGTCGATGAATTCCGAAAGCTCTTACCCGTGGAAAAAATGGTTGATTTCAAAACTGATAATTAGAATGAGTTATAAACCACTCATAGAAGTAGATATCAGATATACATAAATAATATCCGACA
>JAAXIK010000466.1 GCA_012270385.1 Rubripirellula sp.
ATCTGACATCGCAGAATTTTGCTTCATCTTATGCAAACTCGGGGTCACGATCCTAACAGGCGAATGCGTGAATGGTTAAGTCCCCATGAAAAGCGGCTCAGCGTTTACCTCAGCCAACAGCAAACCACCAGCTCAGGGTTTGCATCGCTATTTTGCAAAATGAGGGTACCGATCTGCACCTGTTTGTCACACGTGAATCATGCTCGTATGTTATTCGATAGTATCTTGTTCCTTCATCTTGATCACACCCCTAGATCTAAGCGGTAGACGGTCATTTTAAAGAGATGAAATTGCGAAGAGATACAGGGCTCCGATCCAATACGATTTCAGCTGCAAAAAGGGAGTTGTGATGACGAGATTTGGTGTAACGTTGGCGATCATGCTGTGTTTTGCAAGCGTCCATGCGCAGATCCCTGAGATGCCTCAAAGTGAGTTCGAGGCCATGGTCGAAGAACTATCCAACTGGGGTAGATGGGGCAGGGAAGATCAGATCGGTGCTTTGAACCTGATCACACCAGAGAAAAGATTGCAAGCGGCCAAGCTCGTTAAAGAAGGGATTTCCATTTCGCTCGCGCACCCCGCAGCCACCGAAGTCACTCCCGACAATCCGAACCCTTACTTCCACACGATGCTGCGTCACGGTGGGAGTGAGGGAATGTGGGCAATGGATGAGTTAAAGGTTGCTTACCACGGATTTGCACACACCCACATGGATTCACTATGCCATCTTTTCTACAAGGGCAAAATGTACAATGGTTTTTCTCGATCGGAAGTCACTCGTCTCGGAGCAAGGAAGTTAAGCATTGATAATGTTCAAGGCGGTATTTTTACCAGAGGCGTCCTGATCGATATTCCAGCCTTACGTGGAGTCGACTATCTCGAGCCAGGGGAAGTGATCTTGCCTGAAGAGTTGACTGCTTGGGAGAACCGAACGGGTGTACGTATCCAGCCTGGCGATGTTGTCTTGATTCGAACGGGCCGCTGGGCCGCTCGTGAGGCAAAGGGACCGTGGAGTGTAAACGATTCAGGAGCTGCGGGACTTCATGCCACTTGTGGACGTTGGATAAAAGCACGTGACATTGCAATGTTAGGGTCTGATGCGGGTAGTGATGTCGCGCCATCCGGTGTTGAGGGGGTAACGCATCCGATTCATGTCCTCGCTTTACATGCGATGGGTGTGCATATCCTGGATTGCTGTGACTTGGAAGAGCTTCATCGCGTCACGCAGAAGCTTCAACGCTGGGATTTTTTACTGCAAGCCGCACCCATTCCCGTCAAGGGTGGGACGGGATCACCGTTGAATCCGATTGCGACCTTTTAAGACAGTTATTTATCACTGCCTCAGTGAATTTGGTTTCGGCCAAGGTCCGAAGGCGGTGCTAGCTCTACCCGGTTGGGGAGTCGCTTTTGGATGAAAAAAGGCATCATGGCTTCGAAAGTTCGTTCCAAGCCCAGCGATAAAGATTTCTGCTATCTGCGTAGCGGCCTCGAGACGAGCTGCTGCCAAGTAGAACCATGATGATCTCTTGCTCATCTCGCTGGCACGCTGACACAAGGCAAGCACCGGCCGCAGTGGTCGTTCCTGTTTTGACACCGGTGTATCCATCGATTTCTAGAAGCTGATTGGTATTCCTCCAGAGAACGTTACGACGGTAACCCGACTTGGAGTCGAGCTGGCAACCGTGTTGCCGTGTCTTGACATAGCGACGAAATGAGTCGAAGTGCATCGCCGCACAGGTAAGTTTGACTAGATCATTTGCTGAGGATAGGTGCCCCGACTCTGTCAGGCCATGCGGATTGCAAAAATGGGTTTGAGTCATTCCCAAGCTCTGCGCTTTCTCGTTCATCGCAATGACAAAAAGTTCATCGCGCTCCTGTTCGGCAGTTTCTTTCACACGTCGGCTGCAAACGTGCTCGGCGACGGCAAGCGCTGCGGCGTTACCCGAGGGAAGCAGTAGACCGAAAAGTAATTCCTCCACTGATACAATCTCGCCAGCTCGAATACCACAAGTGGAACCTCGTGTTTGATCTGCTTTCTCCGAGAAGAGGATCTGTTCAGATAAAACCGAGGGGTTTTTCTCCGCTAATTCAAGAACTAAATATGCCGTCATGATCTTGGTGGTACTAGCGATATCAAGTTTGTCGTTCAGATTGGATTCAAAGAGGATCGTTCCATCCTCGAGATTGGCGATGGCCCACGCCTTTGCGGTTACGACCGGCGGACCCTCCAGAGAGTCAGCGGGAGTTGAGGGTAGTTCTTGTCGATTAGCAATGGAGGGTTCGGGAGCGGGTTCGTCCTCTGTGATCAGTGTGCCTAACGCTTTCCAGTCATCTTGATCAAAAATACCATCGGCTGTCAGGCCCTTCGCTTCTTGAAAGCGGATAACCGCTGCTCGGGTCGCGGGACCGAAGTCTCCATCCACCGAAAGACTCGCTGACGGCTCCAACTTTGCATTGAGGGTACGTTGTAGATCTTCAACCAAGCGTCCGAATGATCCGATGCTTAGCTTCTTTGCTTCCTTGTTGGAATCTGCAGTGCTTGTAGAAGTTTGAGATGCCGCGTGGGTGTAGACCAATCTTCCGATACCCTTGCATAGCTCTAGAGCTTGATTTGAGTTTGTCCAAGATTTATCACGATTATTTGCAGTGAGGACTACCAAGACGATACTTTCGTCAGCAACTTCAACGATTCCTGCATCACAACGCGCATGGGAGATCGCGCCGGTTTTGTGAGCAAAGGGAGTTCCCGTCGGAAATCCTGCTGCTAATTTTGTGTCGTCGTCACAGGTGAATAAATGACTCAGCATGGCTTCGGATGCGGATTTGGAAACCGCGTTCTTTTGATAAATTTGCTTCAACAGGCTGAGCGTTTCTTTGGCAGTCGTGCTCCCGAGTCCGTAAAGTTCACTTCTTTCTGGTGAAATTGAAGTCGAACTGCCTCGATAAACTTTGGCATTGATCCTGGTTTCCGGGAGACCCATTTTTGCCATTCCATCACAAACCTGTTGTAGTCCTACTTGATCGAGCACAAGGTTAGTTGCTGTGTTGTCCGAATAGGTGATCATCAGATGGATCGCATCGTGAAGACTCAGGGTGAGGCCCTCTGAGAAGTGGTTGCTTAGAATTCCAGAGCCGGGAACTTTATCTTCTTCCTTGAGTATGATTTTCTTACTCAAATCGAGGGTGTCTGAGTTTGCCTGATCGTAGGCTTCGTGCATGACTGCGAGTTTGATCAAGCTTGCGGTTGGCATGACTTGATCCTCGTTGATGAAAATAGTGTGCCCTGACTCAATGAATTCGATCGCGATTGCGACCGTCCCATCGTGTTGATCGCAGAGCTTCTGAATGGATTCGCCGAGCTGTTCGAAGCGTGGGTCGCTTGCTGAAGCGTTGGCTAACAGAGCAAGGGAGATCAAAACTGACAGAGTCTTGCCCAACTGAAGTTTGAGGACGTCGAACATAATTTCTGATTAGATTGTTAAGGGTGTATGCAGCGGGTGCGAACGCTGGAGGTTTATACTAGGTAGAGAAGTGGGTTGGATTTCGAATTTCGGTAGGAGCTTAAAGCTCAATACTCTCTGGTTTCTGGAATATGATCTTGCGTTCTCGAGGCACGGACCAAAGGTGCATAGAGGCGTGTCGTACTACGTGATGGGTCAAGATACTAAAAACAATGCTACTCAAGCGATTCCACAACCGGAATTTTTCAAGATGGATGGGGCCATTAATAGGTCTAGTAGTTGGGGCCTATTGCGGAATACAGAATCCGTTTGCACTAGGCGGCTTGTCTCAGCTTACCGCCATTATTGGAGGTGCTGTTCTGGGTAGCTTTGCCGGTATCCTCGTCATGCTTCTTGACCCAAAGCCTGAACAAAAGAATACAGAGGATCAAATTCTCGGTTTTTAGGAGGAAGTTGGTGGCTCTTCCAATCTAGTG
>JAAXIK010000259.1:0-933 GCA_012270385.1 Rubripirellula sp.
GCAACGTAGAGCGCGGGGCTGACTTCTGGACGCATCAGCCCCAAGGCCTCACCTAGGACACCATGAACCTCCGCTACCTGCGGCCTTGCAGCTTGCTGACCCACATTCTGTACGTTTTTCTTTCCTGCCCACAAGGCGGAGAGTGTGGTGAGTCCGGCAGCGGCTAAGAGCTCTGAAATGGATGCCGATGCGATGAGATGAGTGGCTCCGAAGTCGATAGGTATCATCAGCACACCACCAAAGGTGGCGAGTAACGCAGCCAAAGGAGTGAGACCCGCGGTGAGTTTCTTATGGGTGGGAATCTCTTTCCACATTTGACGGACCGCATCATCCAACCGCTTCGGATCCAGTCCGGTGAAGTCGTCCCGTTCGAACCTCAGAATTGCGGCTTCGCATGCTTGCTTCATCTGTAGTTTTGAGTCCGAGTCATCACCTTGAAGCCAATAGTCCAGATGTAGCATGGCCCCATGTCGAGTCAGAGCTTCTGCTAACCGCGTGGGGGTCAATAAGCCTCCGTACTCACCTCGTCTGAACTTATCTTTTACCTCCCCAGCGGCTCTACGGGCGAGTGCAGAGGGGGTGAGTTGCTTCAAGAGGTCCCCGGCACCGCCAAACACCCTTCTCACGGTTGCATTAAGCCGCACACCCCACCTCGCGTACCAAGGAGCGGTCGCCGCAAAGGCTTCCGTAAGCTGTCGAATGATTCTTTCGCTTTGGAGCAGCCTTAACTCGGCCACATCACCTCCGACGGAACGGCTTGCAAAAAAATCACTTGCGGCATGAAGAAGACAACCTTGAGCTTTCCCGGTCTGTTCTTGGGCTCGACGTGCGTCGAGATCGAGTGCAGGGTACGCCTCTTTCCAGATGAGATTACCTAGCCAGCTGTGCTACGGCGTCAGCTAGCAAGGAGACAGTTGGCCCCGAGCTAGTTGT
>JAAXIK010000259.1:943-3937 GCA_012270385.1 Rubripirellula sp.
CTTTGCCAGTCCATCTTAAATCGAGTCAACAGTTGGCAACTATCAAGTTGTCCTGGCAAAGAGGATAGAAAACGATCCTCAGCGATCAAGCCCGGTGGGTTTTCCTCGGGTAAACGCTTGAGCGAATAGAAAACGGGTAAAGCTTCCTGTTCCGCGTGTGAAACGCTATCGGAGAAATGTTCCGAAGGAATAAAGGGTTCACAGGTCGGCACATCGTAGTCGTAGGCGGCATAGATGGATTCGATCCCATGCTTTTTTGCGAATGGCGCAAACGTCTCAAGGACCTGATCCGGTGCCTGCTGAGCTCTCACTTTATTGACTGCAAGCATTCTGGGTACGCCTGGCATCAGTTCAGTTGCAATCCGCAACAGATCCCCAAGGGTTCCGTCTCTCGTCGACTCCGCGGAAGTGACCACGAGGAAGGCGGAACACAACGTAGCAGCTCGTCCCAAGACCTCACGACGCATCTTTGGCGAGCCTAGACCAAAGGCCTCGTCAGAGACAATGTCCGGGCAATCGAGAAGTCCGATACCCAGCTCATCAAGCTTTGTATCCGTGGCAACCAAAGGAACACCGAGAGTTTTCGCATCCCCTTCCTGATTATTGTATTGCCGGTGTGCCGCACTGATGTCCTCGCATACGGGCACGGGCGTGGTGCCTACTGCATCCCCCCTGCGTTGCATCAGGAGGTCCCAGAGTTCACTGTCATTTTTCCACTGACTTGGCAACCAAATCACAAACCGATGCGTTCCGTGTGCATTACTCGTTCCACGCAGTGACCTCGACCGTCCTTCCTCACTCAGGAAAGTCGCAACAAGACTGGTTTTCCCGCTGTTGAGCATTCCCGCAACGGCGACCGTGGGCCAGTTAACCAGTTTCGCGGCGCTGTTTAGCTGTCGGCCCGCACCGCGGAGCCGCTCTGCCAGATCTGGATTTAGGTGTCTTAGGGAATCGAGGAAGCTGTTACGTTCGATGGCAGGGAACTTTTTCTCAATCGCTGCGAGTTGGTCATCGTCCTCCAGCAGAGACAGAACGTTATCCCATTCGATAGTCTCGTCCTGCTTTCCTGAAAGTCGGAACATGGTTACCCAACGCAAACGCCCAATAGAACTGCCGATCGCTTGATTCAGGCAAAGATATCCGATGCAATTCAGAGCCCATCGTTTGTTCTTGGCCGATCCGACCACGTTGACCCCACGGCGAATGAGGGACGAAAGGGAACACGAGCTAAGCATACGATAACCGACAGCTCTATCTCGGAAAACGTCAGAACAGTGGGTCGTACCAACGTAAAACCAGCTTTTGCCTCGAATACTTTATCTGGATTCAGCCTAGCGCTTCGAGGGAATACAGCCAATGGCTCGGCCTTAGGCAATTCCACCCAGACCAACGTGCATTACCCTTTGCCTCGGTGTTTAATCTGGAAAGCCCCTCGCGGGTGGACTCGTTACAGTCTATCGAGGATCGGCTTCAAATATTTCGATGTAGCGGAGGGACGTTCTTCTGAAATTTGCACTGACGTGCCCATCCCTACAATATCACCACCTCCGCCCCCGCCCCCAGGACCGAGATCAATCATCCAGTCACAACTGGCGACGAGATCGAACTGATGCTCAATAACAACCACCGTATTACCCCCTTCAACGAGTCCGTGCAGCACATCAATCAATCGTTTCACATCGGAAAAGTGCAAACCCGTTGTCGGTTCATCCAAAAGGTAAAGCGTTTTACCGGTGGCACGCTTGGCAAGCTCGGTTCCCAACTTAACCCGCTGTGCTTCGCCTCCGCTCAGAGTGGTACTGGATTGTCCCAAACGGATGTAACCAAGCCCTACTTTTTGGAGGGAGAGTAAGAGTCGATGCGCTTTGGGATGATTAGCGAAGAGGTCGACAGCTTCATCAATCGAGTGTTCCAAAACGTCGGCGACTGTCATGCCCTTAAATCTGACCTGTAAAGTTTGCCGGTTGAAACGCTTTCCACCACAACGGGTGCAAGTGACAAACAGGTCAGAAAGGAAATTCATTTCAATCCTCTCTACACCGTGTCCTTTGCACAATTCACATTGACCCGCTTTCGAATTGAAACTGAATCGGCTAGCGGAAAAACCCATCGCTTTCGCTTCCCGGGTAGAAGCGAAAACCTTCCTGATCTCGTCAAGTGTACCTGAGTAAGTGGCAGGGCAACTCCTCGGGCTTCTTCCAATCGGGGCCTGATCGATGGGAACCAGCTTATCGATCTTTTCTGCACCGATGAGCCTTTTGTGTCTTCCGGGGTCGGGTGCCTTCAGCCCCAGTTGATGGGCTAGCGCCGGATAGAGCGTATCGTTTATCAACGAACTTTTTCCGCTTCCTGAAACGCCGCTCACACCGATGAGACATCCGAGTGGTATCTCAATGTCAACATTCTTCAAATTGTGATGACTAACTCCTTGGAGACGGATGCTATGCTCGCGATCAGGTTTCCTCCGCTTCCTTGGCGAACAGACCTGCTGATCGCCCTTAAGAAACTTCCCTGTTAGACTGGCTGGATCACTTTCAAGTTGAGTTGGCGTACCCTGACTGATGATGTATCCACCTGCTTCCCCAGCACCAGGACCGATATCGACGACAAAATCCGCCTCTCGAATCGTCGCTTCATCATGTTCCACCACCACCAGGGTGTTTCCCGATTTTTGCAGAGAACGGAAGGTGTTTATTAATCACTCGTAGTCGGCAGTATATATACAAATGGAAGGATAATCCAAAACATAACAAACCCCTACCAGTCCACTCCCCAGGCTCGTTGCCAATCGAACGCGTTGGAGTTCACCTCCACTCAGTGTCTCCGCAGATCGGTCCAAGGTAAGGTAAGGTAGACCCACTCCCATCAAGTAATCTAAACGCCTTGCGACCTCACGGGTGATCGGCTCAGCGACTTGAGCTTCCGTATGCCCAAGACAATCTGGAAGACAGTAGAGCCAGTGCTTCGCCTCACCTAGGGTTATCCTGGTTAAGG
>JAAXIK010000237.1 GCA_012270385.1 Rubripirellula sp.
AAACGCAACTGGATTTTTTCACAGCTGGGGGAATTCAGAATGATTCGCGACTGGCAATACATGCTGGACACCGAACAAGGATGTTATCACCTGGAGGATGATCCCTTGCAAAACAAAAACCTCTATCACTCGAAAGAACGGATCATTCCAGGTCGTCGCGCCCGCTTACAGAAAATTCTAGATCGCCTACCGAAAAATACTACAGCGCCGTCCGCAGCCTTTGAGTTGAAATATCCTGCCCCTCCGCAATGATCTGATAAAGCGATTCCAATTCATGGTGTATTCCTGAAGAGGATCCATGTGTCAGCCCCGAGTATTGCATCACTAACTAGAGGAAAAGGTAGTCATTGAATATCTCCACTCGCCCCAAAGTCTGCCAATCATGAGATTCATCCATCATCCTTCTCACCTACATCCAAGAACCGGACGATTGAAATTGATCGTTCAAGTTTTGATCGCGGGTTTCCTTTGGCTCGGTGGTCGATTAACTGCCGAAGAATTGTTTGAGATGGAGCGAATTCGCGATCCCAAGACGCTCAACGCGATCATCGAGCAAGATTGGCACCTTGTCCCTGGGTCGTTGGAAACACGGCAAAAGTTAATCAGCATCAACGTGGGCGAGCTCTGGAAGGGCCAACCGTACCGAGTCCCTGTGAGGATGGTAGTACCGGCCAACCGTCGAGCGAAAGGGTTTCACCTCACCGGTGGGAGTACGCCAGCTCGTCTCAAGGAGGATGCCAGACTCAACCCACTGGAGCAAGCTCTACTAAAAGGAGGTGTGGGGCTTGTGACGACTGTAGTCCAAGAACCAGGAACCTATGGGCAGAGACAACTCGCCATCGAAGCAGAGCGACGTTTCTTTGAAACCTTAAATCCACGCTACAAGATCCAATACTGGGCGTGGCCCGCCACACTCATGCGCGCCATCACAGCAGCTTATGCTGAGGAGAAATATTTTGAGGTAGGCAAGGTTGCTGCCTCAGGTGGTTCGAAAAACGGAGCCTCTCCCTCCATGGCTATCCTCCATGATGACCGCATGACCGCAGTCCACGCCTCAGTTTCCCCAATCTGGGAATCACCGCTCCGCTTATGCGACCGAGAGGCATGGGATGAATTGGAGTCACAGCCGGGACGCAGAGGTGGGTTCACGGGTGGACATTTCGGTCCCAACTTCAATCGAGGTGTCTTGGCGGCGGGATATCAATGGACAGATCTTCAGAGTTTCACTCAGAGAATCTCTGATGATGTCTTCATCGCAAGCAATTTCGATTCACTTCGGCGTCGAGGTGTTGAAATGCTTTTCCATCCTGGAACCCACGACATGGTGGCCTACGATCTGCAGTGGGGCGGTGCACACCATCCACAAATCCCCCTCTATCTTGGAGCCAACACAGGACATGGCAAAAGAGGTCACCCAAAGCTCGAGCGTGATCAATCCAATAAGGCAGCTTTCCTATTGCAACATTTTTTTCCGGAGCAGATGAGCGGCGTCCTCCTCCCTCCACCAAGAGTTGAACACTCGATTGTGGAAGACCATGTTCTTGAAGTCCTCGTGCGGTTTCCACCCGGTTCGGATGAAGAGAGTGGCCAGATCTGGTGGATGTACGACCGCGCGCCGGATGGCAGCCCAGACTATCTCAACGAGATGATACCCGAAGAAAATTCCGTCGAAATGCACTACGATCGAGGAAGAGGACTCTGGGTTTTTGAAATGGAATTAGATCCAGAAGCTAGTCACATCGATTTTTTCAGCAATCATCGAAAGACGATTCGTCACTTCTCGCAAAGCTATGTGACCTATATCTCCAGTCCGTACACTCGTGTTGAACTGCCTTGGTAACCCGCGTTAAACGCGAGAATACCCGACGGTTCGACCGCATCTAGAACTCGAAATGCCCAGCGATACGCAAAAAAGCAATCGCACCTCGCCCCTCGTCGCTACTGTTCAAAAATCTTGACGCTATACTATGGCGTTCTACCCCAACTCAAAGATTGATACGAAAAAGGATTTTACAAATGCCCAGGTCATCCAAAACGATCACTCGTCGCCAAGCATTGAAAACGGCGGCACTCGGCGCCGGAGCGGTTGCATCAACGCCCTACTTCAATTGGTCCGAAAAAGCTTTCGCCAATCAAGACAAGAATGATCGGCCCAACATTGGTTGTATTGGTGTAGGCAGCATGGGCTCGGGAGACGCCCGTGGCCATGCCAACTTTGGAAACATTGTTGCAGTTTGTGACGTGGACGAGCGACATGCGTTGCGTGCCAAGAATGACCCCAAAATTGGTGCCGGTAAAGCCGATGCGTATGGAGACTACAGGAAAGTTCTTGAACGAAAAGACATCGATACTGTCAGCATCGTCACCCCCGATCACTGGCACATCAAGATTGCCGTTGAAGCACTCGAAGCTGGCAAGCATGTTTTTGTACAGAAACCACTCACCTTGACGCTCGAAGAAAATCAACTGATTCGCAGAGCATGTGAAAAGCATTCGAATCTTGCTTTCCTTGTCGGTACTCAGCAACGCAGCGACCGAAACAAATTCATGCGTGCCGTGAATATGGTTCAGAAAGGCCTGCTGGGTGACATTAAGCATGTTACCGTTGGAATTAATGGTTCACCGACCGGCGGACCTTTCCCCGTTGCAGAAGTTCCAAAAGAACTGGACTGGGAGATGTGGCAAGGCCAGGCACCTGCCAAGGAATACAGGCAAAGACGCTGCCACTATGAGTTCCGCTGGTGGTATGAATACTCAGGCGGAAAATTTACCGACTGGGGTGCTCATCACGTCGATATCGCGATGTGGGCATTGGATAGGAATGGAGCCAAACAGGGTCCAACCAGTGTGGATGGTACCAATTGCAAACATCCAGTTGAATACAAAGACGGGAATCCAACCGTCGATGATTGCTACAACACCTCTCATAACTTCTCGGTGATCCACACTTTTGATGACGGCATCACAATGGATGTGACCAGTCACGGTGACAATGGAATCACCTTTGAAGGAACCAAAGGTAGAATCTTCGTCAATCGAGGTAAAATCACTGGTACCCCGATTGAAGAGAATTGGGATAAAGATGCGTACACCGACGAGGATGTCAGCGCACTTTATAAAGGTAAACCTCACGAAGGACATAAGAACAATTTCTATCGTTGTATTCGTGAAGGCGGACTCACCGTGTCGGACCCCTTTAGCCATGTTCAGGCGATGTCGGTCTGCCATCTGAGTGCGATCGCAGCACGACTAAATCGCAAACTGAAATGGGACCCAGCCACCGAGCAAATCCTCGGCGATGATCAAGCTGCCGCAATGCAGTCACGGGAACGCCGGGAAGGATACGACATTCTTAAGGGCTAAGACCTGTCCCACCGCATCTCTGCAACGTTTGGTGTGCAGATAAGCAAATCCCATCAAAACGCTCTGGTTGATTTCGAATCAGAGCGTTTTTTAATTGACACCTAGCCTCATCACCCTATTCTCACCGACCACACTGACTCGATGAGATCAACCTCAAGTTCGAATGATTGGCTAAGAGACAAACCAAATAAACGAACTGATGATTCCTCCGACTAAACCCCAGATGACGAGAAAGCCAACCACTGATGCAGTAGATGGTGTAGGAATTTCGAGTCCATAGGAGGTACATAACATCCGACGATCCTCTTGAGGCATCATGAGCGGCAAGGTGCAGGGAGCCTCCAACTTTTCATCCGGCTGAATGGGAGTCATACTCAGCAAGTAAAAGTGATTCAGCTTGGACGAACTCACGCGCGGGGTAAACAGACTCACCAGGACACCCACCACCGATGCGATGACACTGTAGAAAAGTATCTGCCAAGGCAAATACAACACAAGCGAATCTGCGTCGTCCAATCTCTTCTCGAGAGAATAGGCAACTGGAATTCTTTGCAGACGTCCTATCG
>JAAXIK010000118.1 GCA_012270385.1 Rubripirellula sp.
GCCTTTTTTGTATATCTTCCCTCCAACACTCCGCATTCCCCAACGCAGGTTCCTGATCAGAATTGGGAGCAATTCAAAGATAAGGAGATCAAGCCTGACCCTTCTCGAACGAATTCCCGACCGGAGAATATCAACCATACAAGAGCCGCCTTGGCGATGACTCAAAATATTGATCAGAACGTTGGCAGGGTACTGGATTGTCTTGAACAGCTTGATCTTACAGAAGATACAATCGTGATCTATTTCTCAGATAATGTCCCAAATGGACCTCGTTTCAATGGTGGTATGCGGGGTCGAAAAGGGACTACCTTCGAAGGTGGTTTGAGAGTTCCCTTTCTAATTCGTTACCCTAAAAAAATTCAAGGTGCATCGGTTGTGAAGCAGGTTGGTGGTGCGATTGATTTGCTGCCGACACTCGTTGATTTCGCATCCATTGAATATGAACCACGAAAAGCGATCGATGGTGTATCTCTGGCGCCTGTGCTAGAGGATCACAACTCCGTGCTGCCGGACCGATTACTGTTCAGTGCTTGGAAGAATAAAGCTAGCGTAAGAAATAATCGTTTTCGTCTACAACGCGATGGCCAACTTTACGACCTTGATTCAGATCGCGAGGAGCTTGTGGATGTTGCGAAGCTTTATCCTAAGATCGCGGAAGAGCTTCATGCTTCTTTGAATCATTGGTTGGACGAGACTCAGTCAAGCAACGAGGTGGACCCGGAATCAAGACCGATCACACTCGGGCATCTCGACGAGAGTGTCACTCAATTACCTGCTAGGGATGCTATTCCACACGGCAAGGTGAAAAGGAGTAATCGCTTTCCCAATGCCACCTACATGCTCAATTGGTCTACTCGCGACGAGGATTACATCAGCTGGGATATCGAGGTTTTAGCTGAGGGGGATTTTGAAGTCGAACTCTATTACGCTGCGAAAGATTCGGATCTTGGCCTACAGCTAGAGTTGAGCTTTCAGGATCGTATTACGAAAAGGGAAATCACCCAAGCTCATGACGTTCCGCTTCTCGGTGGCGAAGCTGACCGAGTTGTGCGGCAGGAGGGATACGTTAAGCGTTGGGCTAAGGTCAAATTAGGAGAGATCTCTTTGCCCGCAGGTCACGGCTCATTGGATCTGCGACTTCGAGGTGAATCACAAGTCAGTGGCGTTGAAATGCGGCTTTTAACTTTCCGAAGACTCTCCAAATCATCGCTGAACAAGCAGTAGATTTGCTTTCTGACTCCATATTCCGGGAAGGATTGAAACCCGAGAAGGTGTGCTTGAAGTAGGGATCATCTCATTATCATTGCTCGTGAGTTACTCCTTTTTTTCGGTTTTTAGCCCACTTCAAGAATCCGATGCTCGGCTCCTTTTCGCAGTTCAAAAATTACATCGCGGAAAAACTGAGGATTAATTCCGATTATGACGATCTTCCAAGAACGGGACTGTGAATGTTTCATTCACCTTGAGGATGCGTCAACGAGACGAGCAGTCACCCGATTCGGGTTCAAGAACTCGCTGACCCAGTCATCCGAGCGTATTTTTCCGCATAAGAGAAGTCAGTGGCAGCCTCCCTCAGAATATTACGCGGTACTTCCGACGACCCTAGTCCATTGAGATTAGGTTCAAGGTTGGATAAATATCGCCTATTGAAGCGTATGGGAGAGGGTGGATTTGCGACCGTCTATGCGGCGAAAGACCTGATCGTGGGGTCTCGGGTTGCACTAAAAATTCCTGAACTCGCGTCGGATTTCGATGGTGATGCCTTCGAGGATCTTAAACGTGAGGTTCGCATCATGGCTCGCCTAGATCATCCCGGTATCCTACCGCTCAAGGATGCAAGATTCATCGATGGGCATTTTGTAATGGTGTTTCCGTTAGGTGAGGAAACACTAGAAGATCGTGTGACGCGTCGCATGGCTCGATCGACGGCGATTCATTACATCGTGCAAATGGTTGGTGCATTGGCTTATGCACATGAGCACTCTATCTTACATCGAGATATCAAGCCCGAAAACTTCGTGCTTTTTTCTGATCAAACGATTCAGCTGGGGGATTTCGGCTTAGCTCGAATCGAGCGTGGTGGACATCATGTTTCCGCTAGCGGGACTCTCGGCTATATGGCCCCAGAGCAAGCTATGTGGAAACCCAGTTATCGCAGTGATGTCTTTTCGCTTGGCTTAGTCATCTATCGAATGTTAGCCGGAGAAACTCCTGAATATCCCTTCGATAGTTTCCCCGGATTCAATCGACTTCGCCGGGGTTTATCGCAGGAATTCGTATCTTTGATTCGCAAGGCGATTGACCCCACTCCAAGTAAGCGTTTCCGAGACGGTGTGGCAATGCAAAATGCTCTGAGCCGTATTCGTTTTCCTCTTACGGATCGCTCAGTTGTTCTGCGTGGAGCTTCCGAAAAAGGATCACTGTCCGCTCGGAGGGTGGCTTAACTCCACATAGCGTTCACTGATATGGGTCGCGACTTTGCTCGCCTGACTTATCACGGGTGAGATTCCTACACCGTGCATTGCGTTGGACACAATCATTAATGATGGAATCTTGCTGATTTCTTCTTCTATGATTTTGATCCGTTCTAGGTGACCCACATGATATTGTGGCATCGCCTCGTTCCATCGAACGACTTTTGCAACTGCCGGTTCACCTGAGAGACCAATCAGCTCAGAGAGTTCATCACGGACGAGTTCGATAATAGCGTCGTCCGTTTTTTGAAGTAGTTCAGCCTGCATCGCACCACCAACAAAGACGCGAATTAGAACATGATTTTCGGGTGCCCGATGAGCAAATTTTGCACTCGCAAAACTGCAAGCTAGTATTTTTCGATTCTCATTGAGAGGAACGACAAAACCAAAGCAATCAGCCGGTTTGCTGATTTGTGATTTGTGGACGCCGAGTACAGCAATCGCCACAGATGAGGATTCGATTTGACTCATCGTTTTAGAGGCTTTGGGGCACAGGTCCTCGAGTAATTTAGCGGAGACCTTTGGTGGTGTTGCTAACACCACTTCGTCACACTTGACCGTTTCGTCAGGAAGAGTTATCTCCCAAGAAGAATCTGAGTTCTGTTGGATACGTTGCACTTTGCAATTCTTATGAATGTTCTCCCTGGGTAGTTTAGCTTCCAATGCTTCGATCAGTTGAATCATTCCACCGGGGAATGCTCTGAATTGACTGTAACGAGCACCGGCACTATTCCGCTCCACGGAGTCTTGACCACTTTTGCGGCGGACGGAAGTCGCTTTCGCTAAGGAACCAAAATCGGTTTCCATCTTAGCGATAGGACCCATCGTTGCGAGCATGCTGAGTCGATTGATGTCCGCGGTATAAATGCCCGCAGTGAGTGGTGCAACGATCCGATCCAACATCTCCTTTCCCATTCTGCGACTGACAAAATCAGCGATGGATTCATCTTCCACTCGCGTTTCTGTGTCGCGTTTCTTTGGAACCCATCGCTCCCAAAGAAATCGGATCTTACCTCCGAATGATAGTAGAGGAGTTTTCAGCATTGGCCAGATCTGAGTTGCTCGCATGAGCACAAAGCCCTCTGGGAGCGGTAAGAGCCTACCTTTATGGACAATTTTTGCGCCTCTGCCCTCCACCAATGGCTCAAGGAGAGAGTCTGAAACACCAAGCTGATCGCAAAGCTTCATGGCGTCGGGTGGATTGGTTGCGAACATATCGGCACCATGGTCAACCAAAAAGTTGTCACACTCTTCCGTATGGATGACTCCGCCTAATCGACAGTCAGATTCGTAGATTGCTATATCCGCATTCGGCATCAGTTGTTGGAGCTTTACCGCGGTTACCAAACCCGATAGCCCTCCGCCGATAATGGAGATTTTGGGACAAGCTGGTGCGTTCAAAATCTTGCTTTCTCTTGGATC
>JAAXIK010000001.1 GCA_012270385.1 Rubripirellula sp.
ATTTGCTTTTCAGGTACCTAGATTCTAGGTGGGTTAATCCATTGCTCTTCGGGAGAAAGTCCGATGAGCGTAACCCTTGGGCAGGGATTGCTTTGGATATGCTGGAGTGCATCCGAGTGCACTTCCACAAAACATTGATGCAGTTGAGCGATTGGAGACGTGAGATGAAGGACAATTACGATTGCGTTGTGATTGGTGGCGGTCCCGCCGGAGCTTCAGCGGCCACAGTTGTAGCCGAATCAGGGCGGAGCACCCTGCTCATCGAACGCGAGTCGATGCCACGTTTTCATGTCGGGGAATCGCTGATGCCCGAAACGTTCTGGGCCCTCGAACGCCTCGGCGTGAATGATCGCAGCCGTCATCAAGGATGGCAGGTTAAAAAAAGCGTTCAGTTCGTTACGCACAAGGGTACGGAATCCGATCCGTTTTTCTTTCGGCAGCACGACGACAGAGATTGCAGTGACACGTGGCAAGTCGAGCGTAGTGAGTTCGACAAGATGTTATTCGACCGAGCTGCAGAGGTTGGAGCAGACACTTTCGACCGGACTCGACTCATCGATGTGCTCTTCGATGACGAAGGGAATGCCAGCGGCGTGGTGGTGAAAGGGCCAGACGGGCAGCAGAAGGAGATATCCTGCCGAGTCGTGATCGATGGGACGGGGCAGCAGTCGTTCATCGCAAACAAGCTGGGCCTGAAACAGGTGGACCCGGACTTGAAGAAGGCGGCGATTTGGACGTACTACAAAGATGCCAAACGCGGTGAGGGTGATAATGCCGGTGCAACGATCATCTTGAACACCGAAGACAAGCAGGCTTGGTTCTGGTTCATTCCCCTTTCCCGCGGGATCACGAGCATTGGCTGCGTCTCGGACCACGAGTACCTGCTCAAAGGCCGGGGATCAGCTGAGGAAGTTTTCCGAGAAGAGTTGTCCAAATGTCCGGGCTTGATGCCTCGCTTGGAGGGAGCCACGCAACTTGGTGACATCCGAGTCGCGAAAGAATTTTCGTACATGACCAGTCAAAGTTCTGGATCAGGCTGGGTCTTGGTAGGTGACGCTCTTGGTTTTATCGATCCTGTTTATTCTTCCGGTGTATATTTTGCTCTGGAGATGGGAGTTCGGGCTGGGGATGCGGTAGTCGAAGGATTCGAGAAGGCGGACCTCTCTGGGGAGCAACTGGGAGGGTGGATTCCCGAATTCAAAGAGGGTGCCGGCTGGGTACGCAAACTAGTCCACGCCTTCTACAACAAACAATTTAGTATCGGTCGGTTCATGAAAGAGCACCCCGAGCATCGAGGCAATGTCACTAATCTTCTGATTGGGCGTGTATTCCAAGACGGAATGGGGAATGTGTTCGAAGATATGGATGCTTCCATTAAGCGAGCTGAAATGTCTTCCATGAAGGCTTAGACGATCGAGCCGGGAAACTCCGGTGCTCATGCCAAATAGTCAGATTGTCAAAAGGTGAGGTTTCGCGAAGCGGCACGGATTTTTTCGGTTCTACGTGATTGCTTCTGAGCAAAGTTGATTTTCGCCCCAACTATTTTTTTCTTGCTTCTCTGAATCAGCTACTTTCTATTGAGAGGTGATTCGATCGTGGATGCCCCATCCGGATATTGAGGATCAGCCGTTTGAAGCAACCGAGCGGCAATGGGGTAAACCTCAATCGCTGTCGTGAATTTGCGTTTCTGGATGAATGGATTCAGCTTTGGGTGATGGAAAACCTTCGAAGGTAAACCCAAATGATAAGACTGATCATTCCCTGCCTTTTTCTCGCCTGCCTTGTTAACGCTTCGGTCAGTATGGCTGTCGACGCAGCCAATGTGGTGTACCGATCTTTGGTGGCAAGTAGCGAAGTGACGAGATTTCGAGAGATCCAGCGTCTATCTCAGGATTCTGGACGTTTGTCTCAACATCTAAGTTCGGTTGTCGATGCTCTGCGTAAGCATGGCTTAGATGCTACGTTTGATAAACCTCCGGAAGCAAGCACCGTTGCCCTTTTTGAATTGATTGGAAAGCAAGGTGGTGATTCATGCGAATCGGCGTTGCTGCAGCTGGTGGAGCAGGAGAACCCCGAGATTGCCATGCTGGCAATCCATCAATTGGGACGCTACCAGTATCGTCAGTCCATTGACGTTCTCGCTGGACTTGCAGCCCATGATCAATATCAGTCCAACTACGCATTTCGGTTCACATTGATTCGAGCACTGATCGAGATGGGACACATCAACGCGAATCATGCTCTGGTCAGGTTACGGCATGATACCGATGGGCAACTCCGCTATCACATTGATACCCATCTTAATCGACTCACCGTCGCAGATTTTGGAAACGATCCGGATCTTTATAACGCGTTCAAGGAGAAATTGAGTGCGAGTGCCATGTCGGAGTCCACGGACAAAAAGGCAACGGAGGGTAGGCCCGATTCAAGCAAGAGCGGATTTTTCAGTGCCGATTCCGCAGAGCCGGAGTCTTTGAAGCGAATGCGTTTGAAGGCTCCTGAGTATTATGGAATCAAGATTCATTCAAAGCGATTGCTTTTCATTCTTGATAATTCAGGCAGCATGAAAGATCCATGGTATGGACAGACTCGCCTCGAGCGTGCGAAGGCCGAATTGATTAAGGCTATTCGTGAGTTGTCTGGTGATGTTGAGTTTGGGATTGTTGCCTTCCATACTCGGGTTTATCAGTGGCAGGCGGGTTTAGTGGAGGCGACTGAGTCGAATAAGGATCGTGCCATCGATTTTGTTCGTAGCTTAGGGTACGGCGATCGCACGAATACATACGGAGCACTCAGGAGGGCACTAGATTATGACGAAGACCTGGAGGCCGTTTATCTACTGACCGATGGCAAGCCAACCATTGGCGAGTTAGTTTCTCATCAAGCGATTCTTAGCGATATCCTGCATCGGAATCGATTCCGGCACCTCAATCTCAATACAATTGGTTTCGCCGTCGATGGCTTCACTCGTGAGATCTTGAATAAGTTGGCGATGGAGTCCGGGGGATAGTTTCGAGATTCTCGTTAGGGCTTTCTGAACGTATCACTGAGAACGGTTTGGGTCACTAGATCTCGAAAACCCAGGTTGGGACCCGTTTGCTTTAAGATGGTTTCAATTTGGTTTCGACTGAGCACATCAGTTTGCCTGCCGATACCGTAGGCGAGTAGTTGTTTTGCGAGAGCTAGGTGAAAGAACTTCTTTCGCTTTAGCAATTCTTGTTTTAGTTCCACAAGATTTGTGAATCTTGATCCGTCCGGCAGCTCTCCCGATGCATCAATGGGCCGGCCTTTCGCGTACTCTGACCGGAAACCACCAATCGGATCAAAGTTCTCCAGTGCGAATCCGATAGGGTCGATGTCCTGATGGCAAGTCATGCATGCCGGATTGTCACGATGTTTGCCCAGTTGTTCCCGGATCGTCTTCGCGCCTCGAATATCTGGGTCTAGAGGTTCCACATCGGGTGGCGGTGGTGCTGGAGGAAGCCCGAGCAGATGCCGCAGCACCAACACGCCTCGAACCACTGGGGAGGTTTCAAGTCCGTTGGCGGTGAGCGTCAGGATGCTCGCCTGACCAAGAAGGCCACCTCGGTTGCGTTCTGTCAGGGTGACCTTCTGAAAACCGTGTGGGGAAGGCTCACGGATTCCATAGTGCCTCGCAAGGGAAGCATTGACGAAGGTGAAGTCTGAGTCAAGGAATTGATCGCTGGGTAAGTTTTCACTCAAGAGATAGGAAGTAAAGAGCTGGGTCTCACGACGCATCGCCTGGTCCAAATCCTTATGATAAAACTTATTGAATAACCTGCGGTCAGGCGGAGTGGATCCCAAATCCCTCAATCCCAACCATGAGTCAAGGAAGCCTTCGATAAAGGCTTGAGACTTGCGATCTCTTAACATTCGATCTACCTGTGATTTCAGGACATTCGAATCGAGAATCTTTCCTTCATTGGCTAGTTGTATTAATTCGGTATCCGGTGCGGATGACCAAAGAAAGTACGACAATCGAGACGCCAAAGCATGGGGTGAAAGCCAAGTCTTGCCATTGACTTTCTCGGTCGTTGCATCCAGATAGAGACAGCCCGGTGAACAGAGAATTGCCTTGACCGTATCAAGGTATGCCTCTTTGCCGGATGCGCCTCGTTCAATTTGAGTTTCAAAGAATTCAATGAAGCGATGGGTTTCTGCTTTTGATGCAGGTCTTCTGAAAGCTTTTGTGGTGAATTTGGAAAGTTGAAGATGATAATCCTCCGCTGATCTCATCCACCCGTCTAACCGGGAATGTGTAGATTCAGAGTCAAGTAGCTCTCCAAAAATGGCTCGCTGCGAGGTGGTAGGCCATGTTTCCACGATGGGACCTTCAATTTTTACCTCGTAAATGCGGATGTGCGGAAGCTTGCCCAGATCGATGGCGTTATATCGAGCTTTAACGATCCCTTGATTGCTCCCCGGTGGGAACTGATCCGGATATTTTCTGATCAGTCTCCCCCACAGGTTTCTGGCGTCCATCAGTCCGTTGGGAAAGGTAAATCTTGGAGTGAATCCTTCATCTAGCCAGACTATGACTTGGTAAAATCTTCGCCGATCCTCAAGAACCTGTTGTGCGAGAAGGGGTTCAATTGGCTGCGGCAGATGAAGAGTCCCCGCGTCTCGATGCCCCGCAACAATCCCTAAGCGAAGCGGTTCATCAGGATTTATACCAAGAAAATCAGGATCGTAAGGATGCTCTCGGTTCATCGCTTCCGCTTCAAATGTAATGTCATAAAAGCCATCTGAAGGAACCCCATCGGCAAACTGGTGGATCGGAGCGTATGCACCTTCATGCTTATCAGCATGGATCACATCGTAAAGAGTCAAATGGGTGAAACCGTTGGTTTTACCGTGTACCTGATCAATCTCAGGTTGTTGCTTGAAGTTATCTGTGAAGTTCCATGTTGCTGGTTGAGGTTTGTCGATCGGACCCGATGCTCTTCTGACGATCTGATCTGCTGCATCCAGGTACGCCTGCAATAAGTGCCCGGAGATCAAAAGTGTCTCGGCCTGGTTGTCGAACTGATCACGAGTTTGATCCCGTGGGAAATCATAGGTTGGATCAAACATCAGCATGTTCATGCTGAATAAATCGCGTATCGTGTTTCGGTATTCCCGAGAGTTGAGTCGTCTGAGTGTCGTTCGAGATGGGTTTGAAACCCTTGTTGCATGGTATTCGCGAATCCTATCGGTGATTTCTTTGATGAATGCTAGTCTTTCACCCGGTTGCGGCTGCTTGCTATCTCGAGGCGGCATCCTCCCAAGATTGAGTTGATCGATTATCTCTTGGTAGAGCACTAGGGAGGAGTCGTCTGAAATCGCGGTTTCAAGTAGATCAAAATCGCGGTCGCCTTCGTTTTCACCTCCCCGATGACAATCACCGCAATAAAGACTGATGAAGTTCAGAGAACTCTTAGTGATTTGAGTTTCAGTGAGACTCGCTGGTTTGGTGTTCTGTTGTGCCGGGGCGACACTCTGGGCCTCGGACTCATGACCAGTCCATACACAGTGGATGAACACGAGGGCTCTAAGTGTAAACTTAGTGAGTCTGCTTCTAGAGATCACGTTCGTCCCTCTCTTCGCTTGCTTAGCTCCAGCGATCAATCGCAGCATTATGACCATTCCAACCCGGATAGATTGCTCGTGCTATTCGCAAAGAAATCGGTTTCGACTCCGAAGTTTTGCAAGATGGAAAGGAAGAGATTACTCAATGGAACGCGTTTTGACGCTTCACTTGGGCACACAACCTGTCGACCTTGTCGAAAACCACCGCCGGCTACGCTGTTGGGTAAATCCTCTTTGGTGTGTGAGTTGCCGTTACCCATTCCACTGCCAAAAAGAGCCATTGTCGAGTCGAGCAGAGTTTGATCGCTTCCCGATTGTTGAGTCGACTTCAGCCGCGTTAAAAAACGGGAGAACTGCGCCACTTGATAGTTTTCAATTTCCACAAGCAAGTCGATGCTTTCCTGAACGTGACCGTGGTGAGAAAGTGAGTGATACCCCTTTTTGATTCCCAAGTCGGATGCTGCGAAGGAGCCCCCGATTTCCAGAGTCGCAACGCGTGTTGAGTCGGTTTCGAGAGCCAATGCAATGAGATCGTAGATTTTGGGAAGGTCTCGAGTCAGACCGGCATCTTGCGGTTCGTCCATGGACGTCTCAGGTTTCGGAATGGCTTGCCACTTTCGTTGAAGTTGAAGGCTCACTTCTACATCGCGTATCGCGGAAAGATATTCATCAAGTTTCCTTTGATCCGAGGGGTTGATTTGTTTTTCAAAGGATTTCGCTTCGTCCAAGACCGTATCAAGGATGGATCCCTGTAGATCAAGTCGTGATCGCGTGACTTGCTTGGTTGATTCCTGCTCGTTAAGGAAAAGTCGTCGAAACAGTTCGCGTGGACCTTGAATGGGTGGCACACGTGTTCCAGTTCTTGTCCAGCTCATGCGGCAGCCGCCATGAAGACCGGTTTCCGATCCAATGGTCAGCGACGGGAACCGAGTCTGTGCACCGACATGCTCCGCCGCCCTTTGATCCAGACTGATACCTCCCTCTTTCATCATTCTGGCTTCAGAGGCCTTCACGCCCGTTAGAAAGGTGTGGACCGCAAAATGACCACCCTTTACGCCGTGATCCAAGTTCCTGAACAGAGTGAAATCTTTTTGGTGAGCTCTGAGGGGTTCGAGCAGGGGAGTCAGGGTGTATTGTTCACTCTGTGATGCTGGCCAGAAAGCTTCTGGGTACATCCCAAATTCGTTACCAATGCAGACCAGGCGTCTGGGAGGAAGTTCGCTCCTTCCGGTATCAGCCTTAGCTTTTCGGTCAGAGATGAATTGCGGCAACGCGATCGCCACACCAGAGGCCTTCAGGAATGCGCGTCGAGCGGGTGTCTGTCGTCTCATTGCCGTGGCTGGGGCTTTAGTTTTGCTGGGTAATCCATGCATGTCTTCTATCGTGCGACCGCATTGGATGGTTGGACCTAGTTTAGCTGCAGCTCCGACCCGAGTGCAGTATCGAATCTAAGCTTTTCTCCTCGATTGCCTACCCATCTGTGCCCTGACAGCCTGCCGGCTCCATTTCACGATTTTCAATGGCCACTGTTCTCAATTGATCTCTGAGCACCTCAGATGCTTGATGCTGAAAACACTCATTTGTAGCGATTACTCAGGTTGAAACGTTTCAAGAGCGATATCCATCCATGCTTCGTCGAGGTTGTACAGCGTAATACGTGTGGATTCTCTTTAGATTGACATCGAAGCCAGGGTTTGCGGGTGTAATCCAGAGTGCTTGGTTTAAACTAATCGCCTCGGAGTTTCTCAGGCTAGTCGGTTTCTGAGATCTTGAAGGCAGTTGATTTGCGCTCCGATAGTCCGGTTTGGCCAGGGTGGGCCGTTTACGGGAAACTCGCTACATGAAAGCAATTGGCATTATCATCCAATCCCTCATTTCACTGGGGATCCTCTGCGGCGGTATCTATGGCTATTTTGCAATGGGTGAACCTGAGGTGGCGAAACGTCCTCCGGGCCGAAATGGACCTCCTGTAGTTCAAACGCTTTCGACCGCAACGCATGAGGAAGACTTGCGGGTCGAGGTGGATGGGGTCGTTGTTCCTTTTCGTCAGATTGAGATTGCCTCAGAAGTTCGAGGACGCGTGTCCAGTAAGTCATCGAGCTGCAGGAAAGGTCGAGTGGTGCAACAGGGAGAACTTCTGATCGAAATCGATCCGAGGGATTACCAGCTCGATGTCCAGAGGTTAGAGGAGGAGTTGAAACAAGCGGTTGCGATGATTCGAGAGCTGGAAATCGAAATTCAAAATGCTGAGAATCAGAAAGGATTGACCGAGCAGCAATTGGAGATTGATCGGCGTCAACTTCAACTGAACCTGCAACTTTCAACCACAGCTGCTGCCTCTCAGAGCGAATTGGATGCGGCCCGGAGAGCAGAGTTACTCACACGAAATACGCTTCAGGGAATCCAGGACAGTCAGAACCTGCTCCGGCAACGACTGATTCGAATGGTCAGTGGAAAAGACCTTGTCGAGTCCAATATTGCAAAGGCTAAACTTGCGCTGGAACGAACCAAGATCTTCTCTCCGGTAGATGGGGTGATCGTCGAGGAGAGCGTTGAACAAGATGGCTACGTTCAAGCCGGTGTGCCCGTCATCGTGATTCAGGATAATTCCCGGCTTGATGTCACTTGCAAACTGCAGATGCGACAGATGCATTGGTTGTGGCAGGCGGGGAGTGATCCAACCACGAAGGGCTCTGAAGATGCCAAGGATGCGCCAACCAGCCGATCCACAGTGGGTGCAGATCTGGATGCGTTCACCCCACCCCTTAACAACCTCTCCGCATTCCCGAGAGCTGACGCAAAAATCATCTTTGAGTTGGATGGTAAGCAGTACCAGTGGGAAGGAGTCGTCGATCGTTTTGACGGAGCGGGTGTTGATTCGCAAACGCGACTCGTTCCTTGTCGAGTGCATGTCGATTCTCCCCTCGAAGTATCCGTGGTTCCAGCGAAAAGTGGTGAGTTCGAACCCGTGGAGCAACCACCTGCATTGATGACTGGGATGTTTGTGAAAGTTCAGATCCGAGTCAGAGCACCAAGGCCCCTCGTTCGAATTCCTCAAAAAGCGATCCAGCCAGGAGATAGAGTTTGGGTTGTGAGAGATGGAGCTTTGGTCAGCTATCCTCTGGAGAGAGCGACGGTGGAGAACGGTTTGGTGATTGCGTATGAGGATCCTCAAGGATTGAAAGCAGGCGATTCTCTGGTGATCAGCCCCCTCGCGTCTCCTTTCGATGGAATGAAGGTCAGGACCACCGCAATGGATGTCGAAGAGGTGGCTCCATGATGCGAGGACTTGTACGCTCATCCATTTCCAATGCATCTGCATTAAACTTGTGCATGTTGGCCGTGCTGGCGGTTGGATGGTACTGCATGGGAGCGATGAGGAGAGAATCTTTCCCTGAGTTTGATCTTGATCGTATTCTCGTGACCGTGCCCTACCCGGGAGCTGCTCCGCAGGAAGTGGAGGAAGGCGTGGGGCAGAAGATTGAGGAAGCGGTTAGAACCATTGAGGGCGTCAAAAAGGTGACGACCGTAGCACAGGAGGGTGCTTGCAATGTGGTCTTGGAGCTCGTGCCTGGTGGAAGGTCCCCGGACCGAGTCTTAGATGAAGTGCGTTCCGAGGTCGATCGGATTCCAAGTTTCCCCGTTGAAGCGGAACAACATCAAATCAGTCTCGTGACAAATCGGCGTCCCTCTCTAAGAGTGGGAATTATTGGTCCGCAGGCTGCCGACGCGACGGGAACCATCAGTGTTGATTCGGAATTGCAACTACGGAGCATCGCCGAGGAGATTCGTGATGATCTCTTAGCTCTACCCGAAGTGGCTCAGGTGAGTTATCTGGCATCACGCAACTATCAAATCGATATTGAATTTCCAGAAGAGACTTTGCGCTCCTATGGGCTCACGTTGCGGCGTGCGGCAGAAGTCATTCGCCGAGAAAATCGTGAGCTCCCCGCTGGTTCAATTCGAAGCGAATCACAGGAGGTTTTATTACGAGGGAATAATCGCCGGACGGAAGGTAGTGAAATTGCGAAACTGCCATTGGTTGCTGACAGCGATGGAGCAGTATTGACGGTCGGCGATCTTGGCCGTGTTCGAGACGAATTCGCAGACGCTACCTCACTGAACTTCATCAATGGACAGCCTGCAATGGCTTTGTCGGTGCAGCGAAGCACATCACAAGACCTTTTTGCGATGATCGACGCTGTGAAGCAATTTGTGGAGACCACCTCACTGCCTGATGGTTATTCTTTGATGACCTGGAGCGATGAATCCGTCGAAGTCAGAGGTAGGTTGAATCTTTTGGTGCGAAATGGTGGTCAGGGTTTGATCATTGTCTTTGTGATTCTCATGCTCTTCTTAGATCCCAACCTGGCGTTTTGGGTGGCTCTCGGAATTCCATTCTCGCTCTTTGCTGCAGCGACCTATCTCTACCTCACCGGGCAGACATTGAATCAGATCTCGATGTTTGCCTTTGTGATGGCTTTAGGAATTGTGGTTGATGATGCGATCGTCGTTGGTGAAAACATTTTTGCGCATCGGCAGATGGGAAAATCCTTTTTGCAGGCAGCCATTGATGGGACGGTTGAAGTCGTTCCTTCAGTGGTCACTGCGGTTTTGACGACCGGGGTTGCTTTCGCGCCGCTGCTCTTTGTCAGTGGGACTATGGGTAAGTTCACCGCAGTCATGCCGGCTGCAATCATTGCGATGCTATTAGCATCACTTTTGGAGTGCGTGACGATTCTGCCCTGTCACCTTGCTCACGAACGTAGCCTTCTTTTTCGCCTACTTGGCACCATTTTCTACGTCTTTCAATGGCTCATGATTCCAGCCAAGTATGCGAACCGATATGCAAGCCGAGGGTTAGATGGGTTTATTGAAAAAATCTATAAGCCAACACTGCGGCTTGCGCTCAACTATCGACTGATCGTCAGTGCAGCCTGTCTGTCTGCCATCATTTTAACTTTCGGTCTACAGAAGTCAGGAATTGTCAAGTTTACGTTCTTTCCTCGAGTGGATGGTAACACTCTTAACGCTTCGGTTTTGTTCCCCGATGGGACTCCTGCCAGTGTGACTGCGAAAGCAATGCAGCGGGTCGAAAACGCTTTTTGGGAGGTTGCAGAAGATTACGAGCGACAGGGAAAGCCTATCGCCAAAAACTCCTTTCGTGTGGTTGGCGCTCAGGTGAGTCGCTCTGGGCCTGGTGGATCCTCTTCTTCCTCCGCGGGCGGCAGCCATAAGGGAAGTGTTGAAATTGAATTGATCAAGTCCGAGGATCGGGGTGTGCGAAGCCAAGAGATCGTCGGGAAATGGCGAGAGAAAGTTGGCTTTATACCGGGCACAGAGGAACTTTCGTTGGGGACGCGTTCTTTCGGGCCCGGTGGAGCTCCGGTGGAGTTCAAGCTGCTTGGTTCAGCGGATGCGGTTGAGGATCTCGAGCAAGCGGTGGAGAAATGTAAGCAGCAACTCAGTACTTATCCCGGACTCTTCGATATCCGCGATGATTCTGTTCCCGGAAAGTGGGAGTATCGTTTCCGAATTAAACCCGAAGCGTTCGCAATGGGTGTGAGGACCGCTGATTTAGCAGAAACGGTTCGAGCTGCTTACTATGGCGAAGAGGTCATGCGGGTTCAGCGCGGCCGGCACGAAGTCAAAGTGATGGTCACCTATCCACGTGAAGATCGCAAACAGCTTTCCAATTTTGACGAAATTCGTGTGCGACTTGATGATGGAATTGAACGGCCTATCACGGAACTCGCTGAGATCGATATTGTTCGAAGCTATTCAGAAATCAACCGAATCGATCAAGCGAGGTCCATCACGATCTCCACCGATTTGGATGAAAAGGTCGCCAATGCAGCCGAAGTCGTCGAGGATCTGCAAGCAGGCTTTATTCCAGACCTCTTGAAAGAATTTCCTTCGATTCGAGTGAGGTGGGAGGGTCAGCAAGAGCAACGCGCAGAGTCATTGGGAAGTCTGTTCTTCGGATTCAGCGTGGCATTGATCGTGATGTTTGTCTTACTTGCACTGGAGTTCAAGTCTGCCATTCAACCCGCAATGATCATGTTAATCATTCCGTTCGGGATGCTCGGAGCGGTGATGGGCCACTTGTTCATGGGAATCCCGCTCACCTTATTCAGTATGTATGGGATCGTTGCACTCACCGGGATTGTGGTCAATGACTCCATCGTCCTGATTGATTTTATCAACAGTCGCGTCCGCAGCGGTGTGCCGATTACTCAAGCTCTGGAGGAGTCCGGTGCACGTCGTTTCAGGCCGGTTCTTCTGACCACCATTACCACGATCGGTGGATTGACTCCGATTCTTCTTGAATCCTCTATCCAAGCACAGATCCTGATTCCAATGGCCACCAGCATCGCTTTCGGAGAACTCTTCGCGACGATTGTGGTGCTTTATCTTGTCCCGGTCACCTATTCGATCTACTGGAGCGCGGGAGGAAGGCTGAGTGAAGAGGTGGCGTTGGAATCCAACGCGGCAGAACTATCGCTTCACTCCTCAACATAACCGGAGCAAACCACCGATAGGTCTGCTCTGCTCAGCTTGGGTGTATGTCGCTGCGCATCACCGGTTTGAACGCGGTGGCTAGCAGAGTTCCGCGTTAAGCAAAACGTTACCTCAAGCAAAGACCAATGTGAAGCTAAGCTCGATGAGGCAAGACCGAACGCTGAAGCGAGAAGGACTTCGACAATTCAAAACTCCCAAAGAGTACTCCCGTGAAAAGGAGGTCTCCGGCGAGAGTGTAGCCAAAAAATGGAATCGCATTGATGTAGCACGAAAGGAATCCGGCGAGAGTGAAGGTATACCACCCACCCAACCAAACTCCGAAGTTGCTGATCAAGAAGAAGGCAGTGGAGGCCATCAATGATCCCGCTGGGGCTCTGAACCAGAGTTGTTTCCGAGAGGAAAGCCATCTTCCTACAGGCACAGCTGCGACTGCACCGAGGTAAACGGCAGCCATTGTGAGCGGTTGGTAGAAACCCATTCCTGGTATTTTCAGCATGTGACCCGCAATGTCGCTCAGCAACAAGGCCGCGAGTGGAACCAGATAAGCTCTCTTGCCTGACAGGTAACAACCAGCAAACAAACCGACCGCTCCGATGCAGGCGACGTTGGGTGGGTGTGGGAAAAGTCGTGTTGCGGCAGCAGCTAAGATCAAAAGATAGAACATCAAAATCCGTCTCCACATGTCATCCAGAGTCTGTTTCTTATCACTATGTTCTATCCGCTGGAGACGAAAAGTGAAAGAGCACGCACGGGTAAACGAGAGAATCAAACGAAACTCGGAAATCTCCTGTCCGCAGCCTTGAGGGGATGAGATTTCGACACGTTTTTCGAAGAACCTGCGGTTCTCCGAGAGCACACCGGCGGTTCAGGGCACAAGCAGGAAAAAGCCGGAAATCACAGCCGTTTCAGAAAGCAGAGCCCTTCGCTCGTAGGGGGGGCGTTGCCGGAGCGCTGGGACCGAATTCCCCGTTCGGTAATAGCCGAGTGAGTAGTCTTTTTGGTCTGGCTCGCTGACGGCTGTCAGATAAGGCAGTAGTGGGATGGTGACAAAAAATCTCGCACCGCTGGCGAGAGGTTGGAGCTTACCGAGCGTCTGATGCCCGTGACGCTCAAGCATCCGATCCTCGAAGTATCGGGGATTGGAATAAGTGTTGGCAGCAGCCCATTGGACCTCCGTCCAGTCCCAGTTCTCTTCCCGCTCACTGCCACTTTCGGGTAAGGCAATCGTGGGAACGGTCTGCTCATCTCGAAAGTCTTTGGGGACCTGTTGTAGGCGATCAAGATTCTGCACAGTGGATGCTGCTTTCAGGTCCGGAAGAACAAAACTACCGTTTACCGCTTGGGGGATCTGCTCATCCTGCACTAATTCTCTTACCCCAGCCCCAATCCGGTCTCCGGCAACTTGATCCAGCGGTGAGGCAATCATTACCTCAGCGACCACACCCGCAATCGGGTTGGGATTCTCGGCTCGTGTATTTTGTGAAAAGCCAGCGAGAGCGACTAGCATGAGAACCCATTGGGTTGGCTTACAGTTTTTGTGGCGGGACATCGGAGCTACCTGTGAGCTGGTGAAGAGGATCACTGTATTCCTGTTTTCGGGCGATTCAGTGCAAAAATCCGAAAAATTCGATGCTCCCGCTACAACCGGCATAAACTAACGCCGAGTTATTGAGAGCATTTCCATGCTAGGGTGGCCGATATTTCCTAAAGAGTTGATTTTCACGCAAGCGTTTAGAAACAGCATTCAAGAGGCTGCTGATCCTTATCTTGGCCGGTGTCGACACTAGACCGAAGTAGAGACGAGTTGTTGTCTGGCGGAGATATATCGAGTTCACTGAATTCTTTAAGTTCCCCACTTCTCATCGGAAGTTAAATTCATGCGACATGAGCAAGATGAACAGCGTGAGGACGATCCGAAGCGTCCTAAGAAAAAAAGGTCTGCGCTCGATGATTCCATTGTCTTTGGTATCGTTGCTCTACCTGCTCTCCTCTTTTTCCTGCAATCGGATTTTGTTTCCCTTGGACTCTGGGTGTTCGGTGGTGTCATTGCGATTACCGGGTTTCGGACTGGCTTTCTTGAGCAATTATCTCTGATCCTTTCGATCGCCGTCTTGTTAGATATCGGCGAGCCGGTTGCGAAAAGCATCGAGGATCCGATCAATCAGTGGATTGGGCTGACGGGGTTGGCCAATCGCATCCTGGGATGTCTCTTGGTGGCAGTCGCGGTAACGTTAGTCATTACCTTGGTTTCCCGGTACATGGCTCGCAAGTTTCTCAAAGAAGGAAACCGAGAACGCTGGAACCACTGGTTGGGATTCATCAGTGGTGGCTTGATTGGCTTGATGATTCTGGCTTATGGCGTCGGGATATTTTCTGCTTTGGCCCAGCATCAGCGAGACAATACGCCGCAGAGCCTATTTGGGGCTTCGGGTAACGGAAGTCCAAATTCGAGAGCGGGTCGTTGGATTAAAAACAACGGTGAGCTTATCGAGCAATCTACCATTGGGTCTGCCTTTGTGGGGCCTCAACCGCTTCTGACCGTCAAGGAGTGGAGAGTCGTCAAAGATTGTCGCACCATCGCCGCGTTTCTCACTCAGCCCTCCGCAATTAAATCGCTGAAGAAATTTCCCGCTTATCAGGAGATCGTTCAGGACAAGTCCATTCAAACATGGCTGACGGAGATTAAAGAGGATGAGGAATTGAAAGAAGTGTTTCGTTCCGATCGCTTGGTCAGTATGGAGCAGGTCATCCTTCTCTTGAATCACACTGACAATATGGGATTACTGTATGATCCGGTTTTTAGAGAGAAAGTGGTGGAATTGTTCCAGAAATTGGATGCTTCCAAAATTGATGCACCCGGTCCAAGAGCGATGTTCTGATGCAAGTCGATGATCTGACACTGAAAAAACTTCGTGATTATTTGCATCACTGTCAGACGGATATGGTGGAGCTGCTGCGAAATCTAGCATCACTCGAATCTCCCACTGAAGATCTTTCAGCTCAATCTTCAATGTTTCATTCCATCGACAGATGTTTGATGCCCATTGGGTTCCGATCGCGGTATCTCAGAGGGAAGGACTCGGGAGGTATTTGTCTTTTCCTTCCCACAGGTAAGTGGAATCGCAGGAACATACCACGGAAAAGACAACTGATTGTTGGCCATGTCGATACGGTATGGCCTAAAGGTAGTCTTGGGAAAATGCCAATTCATCTTAGCAACGGTCGTCTGTACGGTCCGGGCGTCTTCGATATGAAGGGGGGCATCGTTCAGGCAATCTTCGCCTTGCAGGCTTTGGATTGGCTCAATCTCAGGCCAGAGTTCAAGCCCGTCCTTCTTCTCAACTCTGACGAGGAAAAAGGTAGCCCGGATTCTCGAGGTATTGTCAAACAAGTCGCGTCCCAGTGCGAACGTGCTCTGATTGTTGAGCCACCTGTTGGACAAGAAGGATTACTAAAGACGGAAAGAAAAGGTGGCGGTTTTTTGCGTTTAACCATCGAGGGTCGCGCTGCTCATGCAGGACTCAATCCCGAGCAGGGTCGCAATGCCATCGATCAAATGATTCTCTGCCTACATCAACTCGCTAAGATTCGTGATGACTACCCTAGGGTTACTTTCAATTTGGGTAGCATCCGAGGTGGTGTAGCTGCAAATGTCGTTGCCCCGGATTGTGAGGTTGAGGTCGATATCAGGATTGCCGACAGCAGTGATCTGATCAGCCTTAAGAATCGTCTTCCCTCGATTGCCTTGGGCGGTGATGGATTCACCGTGAGGCTTCAGCTCGATTTGGAGCGACCCCCTCTTGAACGTAATTCGAGAAATCAAATGCTCTGGCATCTCTCAAAGCGGGTAGCCCAGCAGTTAGGATTCAACTTGCAAGAAACCTCCGTTGGCGGAGGTTCAGACGGTAATTTCACGAGTGAAGTTTGTGCTACGCTCGATGGTCTCGGTGCTGTGGGTGGGAATGCTCACCAAGAAGATGAATATGTTGTGGTCGATGAATTGCCGAGGCGGGCGGCGCTACTCGCAGCGATTCTTATGGAGAAGGAATGACCTACTCCGCCAAGCTATTCCTTCCCTTTCACATTCAACCATAGGTGCTGGAGTTTCAATTCTGGTCTCAGTGCAAAGGATGCATGCGATGTCGACCCTGGATCATTTTCCTCTGCACCGTCAGTGCGCCCCATAATCTCAATCCATCCTTGATAATCCGTTTCGGGTTGGGTTTTGATTTTGAGTGTGACGGATTTAGAGGAGTCGCCCTTCGGCTCGGATTTCACTGCTTCAGCGGAAATCCCCGCTGCTTGTTCCGGATTGTCGAAGCTTCCAAGAGCAACGTTGATGGGTTCGTCAAAGCCATCTTTTCGTGTGACGGTCACCGTGATATCGACGTCTTTACCCGGTTCGACGCTGAAGCGTTGACCGCTCACGCTAAGTTCAAAGGTGGGCACGACTTCTTCGACAATCACTGAATACACATGATGTGGACCGTACCCGTCGACCGCGTCGGTCACTTGGAGAGTCAGAGTCCCTTCCTCTTTTGCCGTAAATGTCACTACCGAGTCGAATTGATTTCGACTCTGGTCATCATTCTTTGCGATTTCCTCCTCTGCATCGGTTGAGACCACCCTGAGGACGGTGTCGATAGGAAATCCGAGCCGCTTAGACTGAACGGCAGCGCGATAACGCTTGCCAGCCAGAACGTCAAAAGAGACGGAGTCGATCTCTTTCGGGGATAGAAGGTGCCCAGAGAACGAGAAGGGGACAGTTTGAATGGGGAGAGACGTCGATTCAGAAGAGACGGAGGCCATTGCCTCAAAGATGACATTCTGAATCTCGACTCTCGGAGATTCATGCCATTGCCAGCCTACTTTTCCTGGAACGGAGAGAGTAAGTGGAGAGACTTTCGAAGGAGGACTGAATTGCGGTGGGGGAATCGAGGAAGTCACCCAGCCAGAAGGTTGGAATTTGAACGGACTCGATTCATTCGTCTGACCTAATTCAAGATGAGGAGGTACACCGTGTAGGGGAAGGAAATTTTCGACGAAGCGTTCCGCGGGGACGATATCTAGCACATATAGGTAGTCGGCAGCTCCGGCATAACCGCTCGTGCTGTTCGGGGTCTCGGGAAACGCGAACACTCGGACAAGGTACTCTCCGTCTTCTGGACACAGAAATCGGATGTGCGGATCCAAACCCAGCGTGTCATCTTCCTGGAATAATACATTTCCCTTTGGATCGGAGATTTGGAGTACCGCATCCATTGGGCTGGCAAGGATTCGATTCGCAGTCAGTGAGATGTTGAAGCGTTCACCTCGCTTTGCTTGGAATCGGAATCCATCAAGATCGCCCCTCTTTTCCAAACGGCCAACGATGCAGATCGGAGTGGTCACCAGATTCGCATCTTTCGGGTTTTGATTGGGCTCGGTTTCTGAGAGGGTTTGCGTGTTCGTGATCAGCAGTGGAATCAGATCACTTGAGGAGGTCTTATCCATCACTCGAACCCAGGCGACACCCTGAGCTGCGTTTTCATCTACGGTGAATTCCAATTGACCACTTTCCTCGCCCACTTGCCATTGAACATCCTCACGATCGCAGATGATTTCAATTGGCCATAAGGGGAATTTACCCTCTGCTTTCACCTTCGTTGGGGTCCCCGCCGTCACGGCACAGGGGAAAAAGCGATCCAATTGAATCTGAGCTTCTGAGGTATCGATGAGAAGTAGCGAGAGAATCAGGATGGATGCTGGGCGTAGCAAAGCAGTATCACTCAAGTACGGAGTTGGATGGACCAGGGGGCAACGCTTCGTGGCAAAGGGGCTCATTGATTTGAAGACATGGAATGAACCGTTAACCCATTAATTCATCGATAGGTGTCTCATTACTTACGAGATGTACCGGGCGTCCATCGGGTGTGTACATCATCTGCCCCGGGTCAATTCCGAGTTTCGCGTAAACGGTGGAAACAAAGTTCTCTGGTGCGAGAACGCGCTCGATTGCGGCATAACCCTGGCGATCCGTGGCACCAATCACTTGACCGCCCGGTGTCCCGCCGCCTGCAAACATGACACTCATTGCATTGGACCAGTGATCACGTCCACCACGATCATTGATTTTGGGTGTGCGTCCAAACTCACCTAACGCAATCACAAGCGTACGCTCCAACATTCCTTGTTCTTTTAGGTCTGCGATGAGTGCAGCGATGGTTGCTTCGAACGGTGGGACTTTGGTTTCAAATGACTTGAAAATGTCAGTGTGGTGATCCCATCCTCCGTGATAGAGTGTCACGAAGGGAACGCCTGCGCTCACTAATCGTCTGGCAAGCAGAGCCCGCTGACCGAAGGGGTGTCGTCCGTATGCGGTTCGGATCTTGCCATCTTCCTGATGGATGTCAAAAGCAGCTTGTGCCTGAGAACTTCCAATCAACTCAAGGCCTTGAGCAAAGAATTCATCAGATGCTAACACGGGATCACCGGCGGCTTCATCTGTGATACGAAGCATTTGATCAACTTGCCTGCGAATGGCCTGGCGGGATTCAAATCGACTTTCACTTAAACCGCTGGGTAGCGTGACGTCCCTGACTCGGAACGAACTCGAGTTTGGATCATCGGGCACAACGAAAGGAGCGTATCTCGCACCAAGAAAGTTGGGGCCACCTGAACGAGACATATTGGGCATGGAAAAATAAGCTGGAATTCCCTCGGGTGCTCCTACTTCTTTCGCGACCACGCTCCCAAGACTCGGGTGGAAACTCACGAAGGCGCCGCACCCAACTGGAATGCGCGGCGGAGCGCCGGTCATCATGTAGTGATTTCCCGCTCCATGATTCCCTTGGTCATGGCGAATGGATCGGACAATCGCCAGATCATCGGTCATCCCGGCCAGGTTGGTCATGAGTTGTGAAAACTGAATCCCGGGTGTCTGGGTAGAGATCGTGCTGAACTCACCTCGGATTTCGGCGGGTGCCTCAGGCTTTGGGTCAAAGGTCTCGTAGTGACTCGGACCTCCATCCATCCAAATCAGGATACAAGCATCGGCTTGCCGTGGTTTGGTGACTTTCCCTTGCTCCGAAGCCGCGACGTGAGTCGCTTGAAGAGCACCCGAG
>JAAXIK010000193.1 GCA_012270385.1 Rubripirellula sp.
TTGATTGAACTGTGGAAACCTTTCGACTACCTGGTCTACCCCAACCGCAACCATGGTCTCAGTGAGGGCCCGGGCTCAAGAGTGCATGTGCGAATGTAAATTGCTCGCTACCTCATCCAAAATTTGCCCAACGAACCCCGCTAGACTTCCAAATACCATTCTTAAAAGACTTCGGAGCCCCGTCACCTCGACACCACCTATCCTCCTCGCTTGAGATCATGAATCAACATCGACCAAGCCGACGCCTTTCCCCCGGTGATCTTCTCAGACGCCAATCCGTCGAGGAGCTGCTGCGGATGATCGAAAGCGAAAAAGAATGGACGCAGAACTATTGCTGGTATCTAGAAAACGTCCTTGCTTCGTCAGGTAAAAACCTAACTCCCGATGATCACCAACGCCGCCGCCACATTGAAAAGCTGGTCCCTCCAGCTCGTTTAGCACAGTGGAGCGAAATGGCAGAAAACCCCGAAGAAAGGGAGCACCTATACGCGTGGATGCAGGGCAGACTCGATCTCGCTGAACACCTTCACGAACAGTTTGCAGATCTCCTCAATCCATCCGATCAAGACAGCGAGGGAACTCTTCTTTCAGAATGAAGGGGGTTCAGAACACACCGACTGGAGAAATCAATCCTTGATTTTCTGAAGCAGTTCTTGGTAAGCAGCGACTGACCTCGGAAAGAAATTTTCTGGCTTTTCACGAATGGCATAACCTTGCAAACCGACAGGTCCATCGTAGTGATGAGCCTTCAGCACGCGCAGCACTTTAGCCACATCGAACGATCCTTGATCAAGCGGTTGGATCAAACGATCCCAGCCCATGGATTGCGTTTCGCCATCATCTGCCCCATTAATGGAGACGAGTAAGACATGAGGAAACGCACTGCCCAATTCCTGCTCTAATCGGGAAGGCCCGGCAGTTTTCAGATAATGACAAAGGTTAAAAACGGCTCCCACATTATCCCGATCCACTTTTCGAGCAACACGAACTCCATCGCTAAACTGTTCAGCCCATAGTCCAACATGATGGTAGATCCCTATCTTGATTCCCCATGGCTTCACCTGATCGGAGAGAGATCGAAGAATTTCAACGCATCGGTCATCACCAGCTGGATCACTCTTGGGAAATTCTTGACTGTGAACATGAAACCAAACCGCGTGCAGATCGTCACCGTGCTCTCGAAGAACGCGAGACCAGTTTGGATCGACAGGCTGATCGGGTCGATCCAGATCCAACTTCAAATAGAGAGAATGAAGTTTGAGATTGCTTTGCTTGAGCGCAGGCAGGAAACGCTCCACCTGCTGAAGCCCCATCAATTCAACTCCATCAAACCCTGCTTGATGAACGAGCTTGACGAGATCCTCAGGAGCTTTCGAACTCGCGTTGGCAAACCCAGTTTGAAAAGCAAATAGTTCCGGTGAGAAAGTTGTATCTTCTGCACTCACAGGACCGTTGATCAGGTGAGTGAAAAACAGAAAAAAGGGCAGGGCAGTGGGTAGAAAAAATCGCAAAGGATTTAGGGAGACTTGCATCTCAATCACTCTCAAATCGCACTAAGCTTAGGAGAAAATCGAATCCTCGAGGACTCCGGTACTATCAGAAAAGCTCTCTGCTTCCACCTTCATGGATTTCAAAATACTGAGATAAAGAATACTCATGCGAGTCTCTCCATCTCGCCAATACTTACCATGCTGGAGTCCCATGTTGCGTCCGCCCGCGACAAGGGTCGGAAGATTTTTTGACCAGTGAGTCGTACTCGCACCACTGCCATAGAGAACAATGGTGTTATCGAGAACACTGCCGTCTTGATCTTGGTAATGGTTTAGTCGATCAAAGAAACCAGCGAGTTGTTCACTGAGGAACAGATCGTATTTGGCAAAATCCAACTGGCCGGCTTTATCACCGGCATGGGAAAGCTGATGGTGAGTCCGGCTCAGTCCTAACTTGAGTGGGAAAGTATCACTGATGCCCATCCCATCTTCACGGTTTAGCATGAAAGCAACACTGCGGGTGATGTCCGCATCAAACGCGAGGGAAATCAGGTCAAACATATTCCGATAGTATTCACGAGGATCATCTTCACTCGTGACATCCAGGTTCAAATGGCTATAGTCCTGATCTTTGATCGGGATATCAATCCAGCGTTCCGACGCCATCAAACGTGATTCGATTTCATTGAGCGATGCGAGATACTGATCCATCTTGCGTCGGTCCGCTGCTCCCAATTGGCGATTGAAACTGCGCGAACTTTCCAACACGGCATCCACAAGCTTGATTCGCGACCGAAGTTTCTCTCGCTGAGCTTTTAATGAATCTTGGTCTGCTCGGAATAGCCGATCGAAGATCCGCTGTGGAGAATTCTCTGCCGGAATCGGTCGACCTTGAATGTCGTACGAAATGGTTCCCGTTCGCGAAAGAAAACCCACTCCCGCATCGATGGAAAGCACCAGCGAGGGTTGCCGACAATGCTGTTTCGTGTGCTGAGCGATGTATTGATCGAGACCCACGGTGTTGTAAGTCTCGCGAGTCGAATCATGAAGCGGCGCGCCGGTTAGCCACATGTCACTGCAAGTATGCGGATCTGCTTTGACACCATTTTCGTGATACAGTCCGCCCATAAAACTGAGCTGCTCACGGTAAGGCTGAAGCGGAGCCGTCGAATTACCGAAGACAAACTTCCCGTTCTCTTCCTGAGTCGGAAACCAACTCCACTGATCGATCCCATTCTCGCTCTTAGGTAGCGACATACCGTTTGCGGTGTAGAGAGCGCAAAAGCGTCGGGGAAGCTCAGCGTTGACCTCATCCCCCATGACCTCCAGGCGAGGAAGTGCCAAAGCTGCTCCCGCAGCACCCTTTAAAATGGCTCGTCGATCAAGTTTCATCGGGTTCGTCATGATTGGGGTCGTCTTGATAGTGGCTCTTGGAAGGGGCTGAGCATCCTGACCATGATGGCATCGATACAAGCCGGCTACTTGGTGAGGAACAGATCGCTCTGAATCACATCCCGCAGTAAGTCCTGCATGCGGTAAGCCTTGCAGTCGATCTCCTCGACGCGTTCTCTCAAGGCTTGCTCTTCATTGTACGTCAAGCTTCGACCGATGGCATAGATTGATAGGTGTTTCATCACACTGAAGGTAACGCTGGGCATCCTCTTCTCGATCAAATAAGCCCGAAACTCGGTAAAATCGCGGATTTCCGTACCATCCGGTAAGGAAGTGGAGGAGTCGACTTGATCGCCCGAAAAGAGACCACCGGCATTGAATGACTCGAACGGTAAACCCCAAGGATCGATTCCCTCGTGACACTTCGCACATCCTTTGACCGAGCGATGCTGTTCTAGGCGTTCGCGCAAGGATAAGTTTCGATCATCCTTCAGTTCCGGAACATTCGGTGGTGGATCATCAGGAGGTTCCGCAATCAGCTTCCGAGCGAACCATGCACCACGTTTCACCGGGTTGGCCTCTCGACCATCGGACAGGCCAGCCAGCAGAGCAGCCTGTGTCAGGATTCCGCCGAGATGTGGCTCGCCGTGCTCCACCGCCACAAATTCCAACCCGCTTTCCACTCGATCAGGGAGCCCGTAATAGTTGGCAACCGTTTCGTTCATCACCGCGATGGGCGACTCAATGAGGTAGCTGACGGGAAGATTTTCTCGCATCAAGTGCTCAAAGAACTTTGCCGGTTCACTCGCAAGCTGTCGCTTCGCGTTAGGACTGAGTTGCCGATACTTTTTGCGATCCGTTTCCACAACATCAAACTTATCGAGACTTAGCCACTGGTCGACAAAGCTGTCACAAAATTCGGTGAACTTGGAATCTTCAATTAGACGGTCCACCTGTTGAGT
>JAAXIK010000467.1 GCA_012270385.1 Rubripirellula sp.
AATCCAAAAACTCATGCTGACTAAGATCGTGTGAAGCCCCGCGCAGAGTCGACATTGCATTCTGGGCCGACAGTGAATTCTGGGTCTAAAATGAAGTCGGGTAACTTCATACCCGGGCAAAGTAATCGCCTCGCTCACACGGCAATGGTGATGGCATGCCAAGATCCTTCGACCGCATCACCATTATTCCTTTTCGGTCCCACCGGGACTGGCAAAACCCATCTTCTGCACGCGATCGCCGATCAGCTTCGACGCCGGTATCGCTTTCGTCGCGTGATGCATCTCTCTGCTGAACAATTCACCAACGATTTCATCAGCTCCGTTGGCAACAGTGGGATCACTTCTTTTCGTCGTCGATACCGCGAAGTGGACGCGTTGTTGGTGGATGACGTCCAATTCCTTGGATCAAAAAAAGCAACGCTGCGGGAAATGCTCTACACCGTCGAGACGCTCGGCGGGCAAGGCAAACCACTGATTTTTGCGGGCTCTGAATCTCCCAATGACATTGAAGGACTCTCGGACGAGTTAGCTGGAAGAATGGCTTCGGGTCTGGTTTGCCAGCTTCAACCCCTCGACTCGGAAACCAGAGAAAAATTGTTAAGGCGGTGGATTGATGAAAGGTGCTCCATCCCAGTAGCGGACTCCCTCATTGAGTCGATTGCGCCAATGATCGCGGGCGATGGTCGTGTCATCAGCGGAATTGTCAATATGCTCAACACACTTCAGCGGATGCTATCACGCAGTCCCGAACTTCAGGAATTGAGACAATTCTCTGGCCAACTGCTTCGATCGCATCAGTCTGCGACCACCTTGGGCTTGATCGAATCTGCAGTATGCCAAGCCTTTCAACTCCCTGCAGATTCACTTCGCAGTAAGTCTCAGACGCGCACCGTCTCTGGCCCTCGAAAATTAGCCATGTATCTATCAAGGCAGCTCACCCCCTCCGCTTACTCAGAGATCGGTCAACACTTTGGGGGCCGTTCTCACAGCACGGCAATCTCGGCCGAGCGGCATGTGAGGGATTGGATTAACGAAGGAACCTCCATCGGGCGGGGTGTTACCGCTATGTCGGCTCGGGAAGCTCTTGAACGCGTCGAATCACTCCTTCGTACTGGCTAGTCCCTCTGGCAGACCAGGACAGCAGGCAAACAGATCCGTTAGCCATATTTGCTCGAATGCGTTAAAGTCATGGATGAAGAATCGGGCTGGGAAGAAGCTTCCATTGAACGCTGGTTGTCGACGCGCGTTTTCAACTTGGCAAACGGACCAAACTCTCACTGAAACATAAACCCCACATCGATGTCCTTTTTGAATCACCCACGGTAGGAAAGCATGATCTCGGAAGAATCCAATGGACGTCGCAAGGGCAGGGAAAGTAGCGCCGCAGAAATCCTGCAGCGACAGCAACCCTTTGATCTTGAAGCAGAGATGGGAGTCATTGGTAGCGTTCTACTTCTTCCAGAGGTCTCTGATGAAATTGCTTCGCTGCGGCCGGATGATTTTTATGATGATGCGAATCGCAAGATTTACGAAACACTCCGAGAGATGCATGACACCGGAGAAAAAATTGACATCACCTTGCTGGTCTCCAAACTCCGTACCGCAGGAGAATACGAGAAGGTAGGGGGCGCAGCCTACTTGGCGAAACTCTCCGCATCCGTTCCCAACGCTGCTCACGCCGTTTACTACGCGGATATCGTTACGGAGAAGGCAGTTTTTCGAAAATTGATCGCGTCGAGCACAGAGATCCTCAAAGACTCCTATGAGCAGACCAGTAGTGCGAAGGAACTCTGCGCCCAAGCCGAGCAGAAGATCTTCGCGATCATGGATGGTCGCTCCTCCCAGAGTGTTCACAGCATCAGCGACGTACTTCACGAAGCAATGGACCGAATGGAGGCTCGACTTCGTGACGATTATGAAACAGGCAGTGCGGAATCAGGATTCACCCAGTTTGATGAAATGACCGGTGGACTGCACAGCGGTGAACTTATCATCTTGGCAGCACGTCCCTCGATGGGAAAAACCGCCCTGGCGATGAATATCGGTGAATACGTGTCGATCAATCAGAAGTTACCGGTGCTCTTTGTCTCACTCGAGATGTCGGGCATCGAACTCGCCGATCGAATGCTTTGCTCGCTCGCTCGGGTCAATGGTCATCGACTAAGAAACGGAACGATCTCTGCGGATGATCGTGAACGCTTGATTCGGAAAGCTAACGAAATCAGCCAAGCCCCTCTTTTTGTGGATGATTCCCCGAGCAGGACAGTGAGCGAAATCGCCGCAGCGGCGCGTCGCATCAAACGTCGTGAGGGCTCACTGGGAATGATCGTGATTGACTACCTGCAACTGATCGAGCCCGATAACTCGCGAGACCCAAGGCAGGAGCAAGTCGCAAAGATCGCACGACGCCTAAAAGGGATCGCTCGTGAACTGGAAGTCCCTCTGCTCTGCCTCTCTCAGCTGAACCGACAGGCTGAAGACAGCAAAGATCATCGCCCCCGACTGAGCCATCTGCGTGAATCGGGTGCAATTGAACAGGATGCCGACGTGGTGATGTTCGTTCATCGTGAGGAATACTATCACCGGGGTGATGAGAAGGCACAGTTCGCCGGTCAAGCCGAGATCATCATTGCCAAACAACGTAACGGCCCCATCGGCGATGTTGAACTGACATGGGAAGCTGATTTCACACGATTCAGCGACCGCGCGCCGGAACGGCACAACGAATTCGATGACTACGCTGAATTCACCAGCCCCGGCGGATTTTAGACGCGGTGATCATCCATATCTGGAAAGAGTTTGGATGCTCCAGCTTCTCGATGAATCCTCAACCAAACATCGCATAGACCCACCCCGCAGGGACTCACCCCATTGCCCGCAAACGCCGCAGTTTACCTTTACGGGAAATCCCTGCAGTCTACGTTAGTTTGTGCCGAATATAACGATGATGACGCGGTCCATTCTCGGCTAAGCCTCCACGCGGGCGATCATGCTCGAGTCAATTGGCCACCGGAAGACTTCGTTAAACCGGCCCCCGCTCATGACGCCTTTGCCCCCTTTCCCTGCATTTCCATCCACTGAGCGATTCAAGAATGTAGGAACGATCCAGCAGAGCCTTGATCGGCTTTGCAGAGCAATCGACTCGATGGAACCCATCAGCGTGGTGTTCGGGCAGGCCGGTGTCGGGAAAAGTCTGCTTGCAGAGAAGCTTCGAGAGGATTACCAAGAATCCCACCATCTTGTAGCGATCCGCGATGGTTCGATCAACAATCACCTTGATCTGCTCCAGTATCTTTTGCAGCCTTTCCATGTGGATACCGAAGGAAGGGATGAGATTTCCTTACGGATCGAACTCCAGAAATGTCTTTCACAAGAAGGTCAACAGGATAAGTCAATTCTATTAATCGTTGATAACTCGCAACGACTCACCATCGATGCCTTTGAGGCCATTCAGTCAGCTACCGATTTACTGGCTCATGGGCGTCCGCAAATACAGGCCATTCTGCTCGGATCTCAAAAATTGGAGGAACTTCTGATCGGTTCCTGCCCGGAGTCCATCACCCAACGCATCGCCACGCGCTGTTACCTCCAAGCTCTCAACGAAAATGAGACTCGATCCTACATTCATTCCGTCATCGAGGAATGCAATGCCGAACCTTCTGACACCATCACCGAAAACGCACTCTCTACGCTCTTCCACTTCACAAACGGAATCCCGAGAGTGATCAACCAACTCATGACGTAACCCATTGATCTCGCGGCGTCTAAAGACTGCACCTCGATTGCTCAGGGAGTCATACCAACTTCTTGGGCCAGTCTGCATCAAATGCCCGG
>JAAXIK010000543.1 GCA_012270385.1 Rubripirellula sp.
ACTGAAGCAACTCTTGTGCTTGTTGAGGAGTCACTGTCCCATGCTGCCGCCCAAAGGCTAACCTGACTCCTCTCAACGCTAATGCCTCAAGAGGTCTCTGGAGATCCACGAGCAATTGAATCAGTTCGCTCATTTCCTCATACGATCTATCTTGCGAGCTCGCCATCTTCTGGCCCAATTGCTGTGTTCGCTCAATCCGCTTCACTCGCTGCTTCAACTGGGCAGCGATACCGCTCAAACCAAGCTTCTCGGTCACCCGCATCAGTCCTTGATAAGCAGGGACATCGGTGGGGTCTTTCAGTACGACCCTCGATAGGTAATCCGCAGCTTTCAGATACTTCTCTTCGCGTTCGCAATAGACCCCCAACGCGTAACAAGAGTCAGAAACGATACTCTTGATTTGTGTCGTATCGCTGGCGTCCAAATCACGTTCGTTAAAATCACTGAACCACTTTGCAAGGTCTCCCCAATTCTCTTGCTCCACCGCACACCGTCCCTTGAAGCCGACTTCTTCTGGTGTGGACTGATCATCGAGAATCAAACTGTTCGCGACCGATCCCCAATCCGCGTAAGCTGCTTGTGCCTTTGCTAAACCAAGTCTACCGATGGGATCAAAATTCTCAGGTGTTGCGTCACCGGGAAATGGGTAACGCGCAATCAGTAGGTGTCTTAGTTCGTATTCCTGCACATCACCCAAACGACATAAGTTACGCAGAAAAGCGGTTGCTTCCACACCGCGTCCTTGCCGCAAGTACAGTTCCGCGAGACCTCGATGGACGAGTGAAGCATTCGGTGCTTCTTTGAGCAACGAAAGGTATCGTGATTCACCCTCATCCCAATCGCCCGACTTAATCAACCAGTCTGCGGTTTGTCCCATCGCGGGGAGTCTTATCTCTGCCGTCGTTTTCGCCAACTCATCGAGCATCCTGATCGCTTCAGGGTATCGATGACGATCCGCCAACAGAAGTGCCATTAGAAAGACAACTTGAGGATCCCGCGGTGCGAGTCGTTTGGCTTGACGCACGAGATCAAACGCAAGGTCTTCCTCCCCCCTGTCCATGGCCTCCAAGGACCGCTCCCGGAGGGACATGGCTTGCTCAAGCTTGGATTCAGCTTGAGATGGTGTTCTCGACAATTGTGACTCTGCATCACTCGCTGTAGGGGTGTCATCGTTTGATGCGGCATTCACCGTATCATCAGCCGCATTGATCACCTGAACATCGATAGGCTGCGGTGCAATTAGCAGAAGGGACCCAACAAATAGCGGTGAGAGCGTTGCAGGAAACATGTCACGTCTTTTCAATCTCGAAACCGTCTTGCGGACCATCAAGCATGTCAATGTGCTACGCAACGCTTGATTCAAATGAATGGTCGACTTGACCTCCCTCATGATAAGAAGCCGATAAGATTGCTGCAAATCCAATGGTTTGAAGCGAAAATCTAACCTCAGATTGAAAACAATCGAAACGGCCGAAGTTACCGAACTTTTGATTTGACGGGTCAAAGACACGTGGGTTTCAAAAGGGACTTAAACGACCCAAAAACACAACAACCCGATAGGTTGAGAGATTTCCGGCAGTGCAATGAATGGCTTACTCAGGTAACATTCGACCATCCATTCGTTCGAATATTTCGCTTCAACTCACGCTTTACCGGTATTCGTATTGAATCCGTTGACCCGAGAAAAAAATTGAAACGACTCCACTACCTTCTGATCGCCAGTATCGCGGGTACCAGCATTGGGTTGCTGGTTCTCAGGCAGAGTGACGAAAGGCCCGTTGACCCTTCTTTCACAGAGAAGAACAAAGCAACCCCAGAGCAGACCATCGCGGTCGAGCCTTCTGAGAAGGATTCAGGGTCTGGCCGCGAGACGATCAAAAACGTCGAAGGACCCGACAGCAATGACGAGAGCTTGATCTCCCAAAAGTCAACGCAAACTCAACCTCACCTCGTCGGCAAGAAGGTTTGCAAAGAATGCCACGCCGACAACTTTCGCATGCATTCACAGCATGGGCATGCTCACACATTTCACGTCCTGAATGATTCTCCGGAAATCGTGTCGAAATTTGCGGGCAAAACTTTCAATGGTGGCGAGCAGTTTGGGACCTATCATTACCAAGCGAATGCAGAAACGACTAAAAAAATTGGCACCGATCATCCGATCGCCGATGCAGAGCTTACAGCGACCATCCCGACCGTTTTTGGGGACAATCCGTTCCCCCTGCAGTACGCATTGGGCTCGGGTCACAATGCGTACACCTTACTGACGCTCATCACCGAAGAGAATGGCGAAACCGCCGCACTGGAACATCGAGCGAGTTGGTATACCGGTCAAGATGGATTGAACATCACCCCAGGGCACTCAAAGAGTGTTCCTGCAGATGGACTCGAACTCTTTGGAAATATCAGCCGGGGTGACGATATGAATAAATGTATCGACTGCCACACCACCTCTGCAGAAATCTATGACGAGCAGATCCACAATCTCATCCCAAGCGTCAACTGTGAAAAATGCCATGGTCCAGGTAGCGAACACGTACGCCTCGCTCGATTGCAGTCAGAACCTCCGGCTTATTCGGTGGGGAAGGACGATTGGGATACCGAATCAGAGATTCAGCTTTGTGGTGATTGCCACCGACTTCCAAAGAACATTAGCGAAAAAGAACTACGTGAGTATCCCGACCTATTGGTTCGCTTCCAACCCGTGGGCTTTCTCCGAAGCCGATGTTACCTCGAGTCAAACAGTGAGCTCCGATGCACAACCTGCCACGGGCCTCATGAATCCTTGCATGAAGTATCTAAGGAGACTCATATTCAAAACTGCCTCAACTGCCACACCACCCCCGAACACACGATCTGCCCTGTATCCCCAAAAGATGACTGTATTCGTTGCCACATGCCAGCGATGGAACAGGAGCAAGGCCTGACCTTTCACGATCACTGGATTCGTGTTCGCGATCAGTGACTCAGGTCACAAAGATGATGGATTGGAAATCGGATCCGTGCACTTCCTTGCGATTGACATCGGAATTCAGATAAACTTGTAGGCGCAAAACGACTCTTGACTACTTTCAAACTCGGCAAGCCGAATTCAATCTAAAAGGCTTGGTAGCCGTAATGGAGTCAGAAAGAAGAGTGTACCTGACCTTCCGTCAAATCCAGTCACCTCGGGTTATAAGCGACTTCAATTGCTCCACACTCACTCCTCTGACGGAAAACTCGAAACCACTCGTCAACGAGTGACGGATGTGCTGATGACATTCGTTGTCACCGGATTTCTATGCGTTCTAAGCAACGGCTGCCAACCGCAAACGACATCGGAACTACCAGAAAGGCAGACGACGGAGAAGCCAATCGAGCTGACCCTTAGCACGCAGGTCCTCCGTGCAAGATCTGCACTCGAGGCGGAAGAGATAGAGTCAGCCCGTCGCATCATCGATGACTTACTCATTCAGCATCCCAATGATTCCCTTGTGCGTCTCACTGCGGCGGAAATCTACCTGAAAGACAATCGCAACCAAGAAGCGATTGAATTACTGACCTCGTTGATTGACCAGTCCGATGTAGCGGGTGAAGCTGCGACACTGTTGGCAAAAACGTTGCGAGCTGGCGGTAAGATGCGGGAATCACTACAAGCATTAAGAACAGCGGTGGCTGCTACGCCTCGCAATATCGAGCTCCGACGGGAACTCTGGAAGGATCTCAACCGGAACGGGCTCCGTCAGGAAGCGTCTCAACATGCCGATCAACTTTGCAGGTTAGGCGTAGCCAATCGAATTGAGTTAGTCTCCCTGTTGCAACGCAACCTCAGCTACCCGGTACTGGTAAGTG
>JAAXIK010000133.1 GCA_012270385.1 Rubripirellula sp.
TTCCTGCAAGCCATGAGCTGTAAGGTGAATTCCGAGGCTTAATACTGCTTCATAAAAGCAAGCCGGCAACGAGATAGCGGGGACCCCCGACAGGTTAGCTCCTACGGTGAACAAGTCGACGAGGTACATTGCCAAGGGGTCATCGCTATGCATTCCGAAAGGAAATGCAGTGGTTGGTGTCGTTGGGCCAAGGAGAAGGTCAGCTTGACTGAAAGCGGCTTCATAATCACCCTTTATCAATCGCCGAACTTTCAGTGCTTGATTGTAGTATTGGCTAGAGTAGCCTTCGGATAACGCATACGTGCCAATCATGATTCTACGCTTGACTTCAGTACCAAATCCTTCCGCTCTACTCGAGCAGTACATAGCTGCCAGTGGTCCGTTGGCTTTTAGTGTTTCTGAATTGAGTTCCGATGCACGGTGCCCATAATGTGCTCCGTCATATCTTGACAGATTACTGCTTGCCTCACTGGGTGCGATCACGTAGTAGGCGGGGACATAGTACTCACTGTGGGGAAGTTGGATCTCAACCAGCTCAGCTCCCGCGTTTTGGAATACTTTCGCAGCATCATTGACGGCATCCTGAATGGATGTATCGATGCCTTCGCGATCTAAAGCATCTTTGAGGATGCCGATCTTAATTCCGCGGAGATCACTTGACTGGAGGACGTTGACGAGATCTGGCTTTGGTTGGTCCAGTGAAGTGGAATCGCGAGCTTCATACCCGGAAATGATCTCGGTCAGCAAAGCAACATCTTCCACGGACCAAGCAAGTGGTCCAAGCTGATCCAAACTGCTGGCGAAAGCTATGAGACCGTATCGGCTAACTCTGCCGTATGTTGGTTTAAGTCCTGTAATTCCACAGAAAGCAGAAGGCTGTCTAATCGATCCTCCCGTGTCACTTCCAATACTCAATGGGACTGTACCTGCCGCAACCGCAGCAGCTGCGCCACCGCTACTGCCTCCGGGCGTTCGTTCTGGATCCCAAGGATTCCGCGTCATCCCGAAAAAACTAGTTTCTGTGCTGCCGCCCATTGCGAATTCATCCATATTGGTTTTACCAATAAGTACGGCGTCCTCATCACGCAGCTTTTTGATGACGGTGGCATCATAGGGAGAAACAAAATTCTCCAGCATCTTGGACGAACAGGTCGTTGGCATATCCGTGGTGCAGAGAATGTCCTTTACAGCTACTGGAACCCCCGCTAAACGGCCCAGGTTATCACCGGCCTTCCTTCGTTGGTCAATTTCCTCAGCACGCTTTAACGCTCCCTCTTCGTTGACGCACGTGTAAGCGTTGACACCCTTTTGCGAGGATTTGATTCTTTCAAGCGAGATTTTGGCAATGTCGACAGCACTTGCTTCGCCATTTGCTTGTAATCTAAGAATTTCAATTGCGGAATCAAGCATTCTTGGTGTTTCTCCGAGCTCTGAAGACTGTCTAGATCGGATTATCAACCATCTGCCAGATTATCACCAGCCCGCGATTCCCTTTCTTGTTCACCGACGAATTGACGCGAATTAGTACGGTAAAGTGATTTTGGCGGTGCATCCCACACCCTCGCCGCTGATCTCCGCAGATCCGTTGTGTAGTTCCGCAATCCGAGCTACCCGACACAAACCAAGCCCTAGGCCCCTTCCGGCTTCTCTGCCGCTAAAGTAGGGGTCAAACGCATTCTTCATCGCCTGTTCACTCAGCCCTGGGCCACTGTCAGCAACCTCGATGCTTACTCCATCCGGGGTTGTGATGATAGAGATATGAATAGCTCCCCGATCGGATATCGCTTCGATTGCGTTACGGATCAGTGAGCCTACCGCCTCAGCAATCATATCCTGATCAATAAGCAAGCAGGGTGTCATATCTCGCAACGCTGGCTGTAGATCTGTTGCTGTAGTCCTCTCCGGAGACGAGGGTCGAGTGATGATTTCAATTTGGATTGATTTACGAGTTGCTTCGCTACGATATCGCTCAGCAACTTCCTCAATAACAGCTAACAGATCAGCCTCTTTCCGATGGCATGTCGGAGGATTGGCATAAAACATCAGGTCAGAAATCATCTCGTGAGCACGATAGACCTGATCGGAGATGCGTTGCAAACTTGCAGCACGTTGGGGATCTATCTCATCTCGTTGAAGTTGTTGCGCTCGCGCTGAGATGTTTGCCAGAGGATTATTGATCTCATGACTTAGGCCGTACGCAAGTTGTTTAACCGCCTGGGTTTTGCTGAGTTTAACCTGCCGATCAAATTCTCCCGATAGGATCGAGTGTTGTCTGACTTGTCCCGAAAGTTGCTGTAGAAACAAATCAGCTGAATATTCAGATGAATCCCAAGTACCCTTGGATTCTTCATCCTGAGCTAGATCAATAGACAGTTTTTTCCAAGCTTGCTTGATCTTTTTAGGAACCGTTTCCCCGGTGGTTTCAAGCCAGAGATGGCCATGATCAATCCACTGTTTTGCTGGCAGCGTGTGAAAATAGGATTCCATTCGGGACCACGTTTGGAAGAGTTCTTGGGTGATTTTTGGTGCACCCAGAAATGCGTCTCCCTTGGAAATGTGGTCCAGTAGATTCTCCTCAAGCCACTCAGCTACGTCATCAAGGCTATAGGTTGATTCGTGCTGCTTTTCCTTTGCTAGATGAAAGACACAATAAAGAAACAGCGAGGACTTTTCTTGTAGAACATTTCGCACTTGGCGACGCAGATTCGAATTGCTGTGCTGCAACTCTTTTCCACAAATGGTGATCGCTAATTCAGCAAGCAACAATGAAGTTGAAGGATCGCTAGGAAGCCACCAACGTCTACCCTCATGTGTTAGACAGGGTAGAAATCCCCAACCCAACAAGGATCGTTTTGAACCCTGATCATCCAATGTTTCATTGCTAACGGCCGGTGATCTCTGCACCTCACCATTTCTTTTGGTCTTTCTTTTGTTACGTCTACGTGAATTCACAGAACCCACACTAACCCATTACACCCCGTTCGATGTCCAGTAAGTCACAGGCGCGACTAACTAGATCGTCGATCGCAAACGGTTTCTGCATGAAATCATTGGCCCCGGCTGCTTTCAGACCATCCACTTTGCTGTGCTCAACCATGCCGGAGATACAAAGAATTTTCACCGTATCCATTGAGGGATCGTTACGGACACGCTGGCATACTTCCTTGCCATTAATATCTGGGAGCATGACATCCAGCACGACTAGGTCAGGACGGAATTCTTTTACACCCATTCCGGCATCAAATCCATTGTTTGCCGTGCGGATATCAAATCTCCCATCACGCTCGAAACCATCCTGCATGAGGTCAACAAGATCCTGATCATCGTCAACGATTAATAGCTTCTTTTTCCCGCTTTCCAACGCATCCGTTGGAATCCCGTTGTCTTTCATGAAAAGGAATAGCTGATCCCGGGGTATCCGGCGAAATTTACTCCCCGGTACACGAAAACCTTTCAAGGATCCGTTGTCAAAACAGCGAATTATGGTTTGCTGGCTAACTTTGCATATCTTGGCTGCTTCGCCCGTCGTAAAGACCGTTTTTGTGGTCATTTCAGAAACCATCCTCCCTGCATGACGGTGCCAATAAAAAAGAGTGTCTATCAATCAATGTTGAATCACTCGCACATTCAAGCAGTTGACCTTGGTGATCTGACGGCTTCTGCTCATCAATTGCTATGCGAAGTCCACTGTTTCTTCGAGAGAAATGGAACTGTTTTTCCGTCAACAAAGGATATTGCTTCAACGAGCTCGAGTTTGACAAAGTCGCCTGATCCGCCAATTTGAGTGATGTGACC
>JAAXIK010000296.1:0-3102 GCA_012270385.1 Rubripirellula sp.
TTAAAGGGTTGGTGTGATCCATCCCGGGAAACAACCCAATAAAAGCTTTCCCAGCGGTAGATTCCTCTCACTGCCTTTTCAGGGTTAGCTGGAGAGGTGGTCTAAAGGAACAGGGCCAACCAACATGAGCTGTCATTTTGTGCCGAATTGCGCTGCAGGTCATTAAGTTTACCAGCAGCATTTCATCGGTTGATCAAAATCGCTGATCGAGTGGAAATGGAGAAACTTGTAGGGTAACCAAGGCAGAGCCTCAAAAGCATCGTCTGAATTGTTATCGGGTGCCAGTCGCTTCAATACTAAAGGTTGGTCACGCCGGAGGCATACAATTTCAAGGTCCGGACGATTCGATTTGGATATCATGCGTTTAAATTCAAACCAAGGAATTAAGTCGCCTGTGGTGATCAGTTGGAAGAATTGCGGATCATTTGCGTTAAGAACCCTTACCAAGTCTGTCTGATAGCTAAACACCTCATAATTGGCCAGAAAAAAATGATTGCTCTTTCCACCCTCGGTACGAAGATTTGAAAACATTGCGAAAGCCGTTGTGGTTTTCAAACCAAGATAGGGACTCGAGCCATTGATCAAGACGAGGATTGGAAATAGGCAGAGAATCGGGTTGAGTGGCCGATGAATTTTTACTCGCTCTGTTTGTTGAAGGCTTTCATTTTTGCTTTTCTGGAATTTAACAGCGATGTCAAGTAAATTACACGCTGAGATCCAAAGAGCGATGTGTACCCAAGCTTTAAAACCGATTGAATTGAGATCGGTGAATGGCCTCCCTTCCAGCACCGCGCTGCGTTGCGAGTAGACCGCAAAACAAAATCCAAATGCCATTATGATTTTGAATGAGACACGAGCAACGATTGGGATACGCGTGATCTGTAGGATGATCCAGTCGATCGCCTCATCGGATAGCAGAAGAAGGTAGAGAGTCAGCAGCAGGTTGGTAAAGCTATAGATTCCACCGTGTGGGTGTAGTGCCAGAAAAAGATGAAAGACGATTCCGATGGAAATGCCGATAGATCTAGTCGCCTTCATTAGAAACAGCAGAGGTATGGCGGTTTCGATAAGTATCGTTCCAATGATGGTGGGCCAATGAGTCCATGGTCCCGTTGGGATTCCCGGTAAAACTGCAGCAACGTCGCCGTGCATCGAAACCGCGCAGCTGGTTTCAGGATCGAAGAAATCGAAGTTGAGTTTATGTAGAACTGTGAAGAGGTAGAGAATAATCAGTTCTAACCGGATGTAGGGTCGAACCGAAGTAAATATTTCTTCCGAAATTGATGAGTGTCTCGTCTTCGTCGATCCTCTGAGTTTTTCGTTGATCCCACGAAACAGGGACGGAGCGATGGCTGCCACCAAAGTCAGGTGAACAATCAACTCAAAGAAAACGTGATTGGGAACCAGTGGCATGAGATTGAACCAGTGGAAGATGCTCGTGCCAAGAAAGATACCGAGAGTAAGCAGGGAAGCGGGAAAGAAGAATAATAGGAGTGTAGTGCAGAACAGAATCTGGCCCGGCAGCACATCGGTCCACCATTGGAATGACACCATGTGCGTCATGCTCGTGATTGCGATGAGGTACGCAAAAAGATGCAATCGTCGGTCTGAGGGTTTTTTCCCGTCTGAAATTGTGTCACTCATGTTGGACGGCTTTATTCGTTCAGAATCGTGAAGGTACCACTCAGTGGGATGGGAACCTCATTCGTAACTGAATGCTTATTCAGAAAAGTGCGAGGTTTAGCCAAAGATTACTTTTTGATTCTAGGGATTTCTGACATTTGTTCATTTTTTAGCAGCAGTCACCAAGTTTTTGTCGCATTTCCTTCTGAATGATCCCGCGTGTAGCACTGATGCGATAAATTGATAAAGCATGCTTAAGGATGACCCATGCTGAATGGCTCCCATGTGCGATTCAGGGTTAGAGTAGATTACCCGAGGGCGGTATCCATTTGATCCCTTTTGGTTCCGAGTTTGTGATGAATGTCAGGCCAGACAAAATACCACTCGCAGAACACCAGTGGCGAGCTAAGCTTGGAAATAAGAAAACGGGTCCATTGAGTGAGGCCGCTGTAAGGACAATTCTTTTCAGTGATAGTCTCAAAGAGGGTACGCTATTTCAGAAAGGTGATAGTCCTTTCTGGCCAGCAGAGGAAGTACGGAAGCTACTTGATCAGTTGGATTCTGAGGGGCTCTACGTTTGCAAGGATCAAACTCTCTACGGCCCATTTACTCCCGTGAGATTCATGGCTCTTTGCGAAGCTGGGAAGCTGGATGGAGATGAATACAGGGTCAGGAAGGGAACTCGAGGGGAATGGAAATCCAAAGCGACTTTAATGGATGAAATGCGAGGCACGCAACATCCCACGGGAATGAACGATCAGGTGAGACCCGCCCCATATGAGGCTACAAATTCGTCTGCTTCCACTCATCACGTTGAGAATCCCTCCATACCCGATGTTGGGAAAAGCTCACTCGAGTCAATCGAACTTGGGGAAGATCGGGATGAGATGAATGTGCCCGCCGAGGTCGAAGCTTTTGAGAGAGCGTTGATTCAAAGTGCCGACGGTTTTCTCGAACACTTCGACGAGGAGGACGGGCTGAGGCAAACCGCACAGAGTTCTGAGCCAACCCTGCCTAAAACAGCTATCTCTGCGACGCCGTCCAGTGGAGAGGATCTTTCCATCGCCAGTTCACAACTGATGGAGAGCAGAGACACCGGCGACTTGGCGGATCACACAAAGAGAAAAAAAGTTAGGACGGGAGCAAAACGAGGCCGAGTGTGTTTGGATTGTGGGGGATACCTCAATCTGAAAACGGGTCAATGCCAACATTGTCATGAGCAAGAACTTGCCGAGCAGGAGTCCGCAGAGAAACCAACGCAAGCGAAATCCAAGCCGATTGAATCAGGCTACATGATTTTGGGTATCGAGGCTCATCAACTGACGAAGGTAATGGCACTGTGTTTTACGTTGGCTACCAGTGGGGCTTTTCTGAGTCTCGGTCGTGTGAGTGCTGTGGGTTGGCGGTCCATCCATTGTAGAATCCTAGCCGCGCTTGGGTGGCGTGCCACGGGAGGGAGTTTGGGGGTGGGTTGGTTGG
>JAAXIK010000296.1:3112-3788 GCA_012270385.1 Rubripirellula sp.
TGTTACGCGAGCTATTGTCATTGGTTGGGTTAGGCTTTGAATGAATATTAGTAACCACAATACGATAGGTTGTCTTGCCATGGGAGTGAGTTTCGCGCTTGCTTGGATTGCGAAGGTGGTCATTCAGAAAGAATTTGAGCCGGAGCGTCATCCTATGCTGAAAAATATTGGGGTGAGCACTTTTCTTATTACCGCTCTGATCACCTATTTTCTTTCCACCGAACGCCTTCGAGCGATGGACGACGAACTCAGGGAGCAGATGAAGATGTGGACTGAATTGATGGAAAGTGGTGGCTATCAACGCGATTTTTCTTCAATGGAGCAACCTGAGGCGAATGCTTCCGAACTCCAGAGTGTGAGATCTGAGTAGTGATGACTTCGCGACCAAAAACTTTGCACGAATCTTCACGTGGCGGGGGAATTCTCATTGGTTTTTAGTGTTCGTATGCAACGGTTTCCGATCCAGCGATACTCGCATTGGCGCGATGGACCTCCATATCGATGCTGTAGCTGATCATGCGGACGGAGCCGTCAGCATTGGAAACGTTCAATCCGGCGTAATGTGCGCTGCCGAAGTCATGGCAAACAATACAGCTTCGGGGTCGATCTATGATTGGGGGGCGAGATGCAAGTCGTACAAAAGAGTTAGAACTAACGACCGCCTCAGGATAGCCAG
>JAAXIK010000114.1 GCA_012270385.1 Rubripirellula sp.
CTAAACCGATGGAATCTCGTACGGACGAGGAGCAAATCGCCATTGCCGCTGCAGCCCTAAAAGCACATGCAACCCATGAGCTCGAAAGCCTTCCTCCAAAACATGCCGTCTACGGCGTCTCCGCGTCCGGGTCTCATGCACAGAAACTGGCAGCCCCCCCAAGCCCCAAGCCCGTCCACCTTTTGAAGCGAGGGGCTTTCGATCAACCCCAGGAACTGGTTGCGCCGGGGGCACTCTCCGCGTTATCGAGTCTCGACGTGCACTTTAACAAAGTGGATGCGAATGACGAGGCGAGCCGGCGAATTGCTCTAGCGAATTGGATTGCAGATCCCACGAACCCACTCACCTGGCGCAGCATCGTGAATCGTGTCTGGCATTTCCATTTCGGCCGTGGCTTAGTGGAAACCACCAATGATTTTGGCCGCATGGGGAAGCAGCCAAGTCACCCCGAACTACTTTATTGGTTAGCTTGCTGGTTGCGCGATGAGGCAAGGGGCTCACTTAAGGAACTACACCGTTTGATTCTCACCAGCAAAACATGGCAACGGTCAAGCGGCAGAGATTCCTACCTGCAGAGTCATCAGCTTGATGCGGACGATGTTTACCTGTGGAAAGCGCATCGGCGGCGTCTTGACGCCGACTCTTTCCGCGACTCTCTGCTGAGCATCTCAGAAACACTTGATCTTAAAATGGGCGGACCGGGTGTTGAACACTTCATAAAAACCAAGGGTCCGCAAGCCACTCCATCGCTCGACTATTTTTCCTACGACTGGAACTCTCCGGGAGCGAACCGCCGAAGTATCTATCGAGTCGTATGGCGTGGGATCCCCGACCCCTTCATGGAAGCATTAGATTTCCCAGACTTAGGGATGCTGGCACCCGAGCGGGGCGAATCGGTATCCGCACTCCAGTCTCTTGCACTCTTTAACAATGACTTTGTTCTCCACTGCAGTATCAAAGCAGCGAGTCGTTTCGAGAGCCAGGCGACGGATAGCGAATCGCAAATCCGCTTGGCTGTAGAAGCTATTTTGCTACGTTCCCCCGCTTCGGATGAATTAATACACTATGCAGACTACGTCGCAGAGCATGGTCTAGCAGCATTCTGTCGCGTCTTGTTCAACAGCAATGAGTTCCTTTATGTCGACTGACCCAACCTTATCATCGGACGGAGCCAATCGGCGTCGTTTTCTGGGGCAGATCGGTGGTGGATGTGGATCTGTTGCCTTAACCCAAATGCTAAGCAGGGATGTTTTGGGTAATGGTAAACTTGAATTCAACGGCGGTCTTCATCATCGCGCAAAAGTTCGGCGAGTCATCCAGCTTTTCATGACCGGTGGTGCCAGTCCAATGGACACCTTTGACTACAAACCCGAGCTCGAACGCCTGCATGGTCAAAAGCTTGGGCCCTCCGAGAAACCCGAAGGCTTCACCGCTGTGCCCGGGGCGCTCATGAAAAGCCCTTTCAAGTTCAAGCAACATGGTCAATCGGGACGCTGGGTCAGTGAGGTCTTCCCTCATCAAGCCAAGTGGGTCGATGAGATGGCATTCCTGATGGCCATGTCCTCGAAGACCAATGTACATGGACCTGGAACCTACATGATGAACAGTGGGTTCCTCCTGCCTGGGTTTCCTTGTTTGGGGGCATGGACGTCCTACGCGCTTGGCAACCTCTCGGATAACTTGCCCTCCTTTGTCGTTCTACCTGACTCGAAAGGTCTACCCTACAACCAGCGTGGGCCCTTTTCAGCTGGATTTCTGCCAGCCATTCATCAAGGAACCGTCATCAACGCCAATCCGAACTCTTCCATTCCCGATCTCTTTCCCAAAGAACAATTCGATTTTGCCAATCACAAAGCGGCTCAAGATGGACTTGCACTGCTGCATAGGATGAATAGGGAATATCAAGTCGATCGAAGTCACGACAGCGAACTTGAATCGCGAATGCTGTCGTATGAACTCGCCGCGAAAATGCAACTCTCTGCTCCCGAAGCTTTTGACCTCAGCCGTGAGTCAAAAATCACCCATCAAGCCTATGGTACCGGGGATTCGATTACCGGAGATTTTGGTAGGCGATGTCTTTTAGCTAGAAGACTTTCCGAAAGAGGAACACGTTTCGTGCAGGTATGGAGCGGGCCCCAGGGCGCGACGGAGAACTGGGATAACCATGGAAGCATTCCGAAAGAGTTGCCACCCATCGCAGCTAGCGTCGATAGGCCGATTGCCGCATTGATCGAAGATCTCAAATCAAGGGGTCTCTTCGACGATACACTGCTGATTTGGACCACTGAATTTGGTCGTACTCCGTTTGCACAAGGAGGTGAGGGTCGTGATCATAATGGTGGCACGTTTGTGACGTGGATGGCAGGTGCGGGAATCAAGCCTGGAACAGCGTATGGCCAGAGTGACGAGTGGGGCTACCAAACCGCGGAAGGCAAGACCTACTGCTACGATCTCCATGCAACGATCCTTCATCTGATGGGAATCGATCACAAAAAACTCACATACCTTTCAAATGGGATCAATCGCAGACTGACGGATGTCCATGGTCACGTGATCAACGAAATCCTCTCGTAAGCACCTATGTCAACCGATACAAATCACACCGCTTGGCAAAGGGCTATTGCGGGAAAGCCGAGATTATTAGGATTCGGCGCAAAGGAGGAATCAACGGATTTGAGGGCGGGTGCAAGCTGATGACATGAACGATCTGCAAGACGCTCTTGTACTGCTGGATTGAATACGGAGCTAGCTTTGATTTTGTATCTCGGGAGGTTCTCGAATATACTAAAAAGGTCCGCCTGTCCCGCCCCAAGCTTTCCTAACTGATACACCGTGTTCCCCACACTGCTATCTGAAGAAAGCAAGCAGAGAACCCGAGAAGAATCTGTTTTGCGTTTAATACCACTTCAAGCATCCTCTATTATTTTGTGCTGTTTCATTCCGAGCACGCCCACCTGGGGAGATGCTCTTCCCAGGACACTCAATGAGCTCTTAGAGAAAACCTGTGTCAGCTGTCATGGACCAGACTCTCAAGAAGGCGGCTTCCGCATTGACACTCTCGACAAAGATATTGCCAATGGTCCAGACGCGGATCGATGGCATGAAGCACTCAACCGTATCAATAGCGGAGAGATGCCGCCAAAAGAGGCAACTGCATTGAACGACAAGGAGTTCAAAGATCTCACAGATTGGATGACACGAGAGTTAAAATCAGCCGCGAGATCGAGAAGACAGACCGATGGAAAAGTGGTCTTCAGACGACTGAATCGTGATGAGTACAACAATACGCTTAACGATATTTTCAGGATTGAACTCGACGTCGCACAGCTGCTGCCTCCCGAGCGATCATCTGAAGATGGATTCACCAACAACGGTGAAGAATTGGTCATGTCACCACTGCACTTCGAGTCCTTTCTTAAAATTGCGAGACTCTACTTCGACAGAGCACTCGTGGATGAATCAGAACAGCAGCCCGATCGATCTGGATTTGCCATTGAAATGTCACGAGATAAAAATGGCCGTCCCCGAGGCCTTGGGCATTCGCTAAGCCACGATCATACCGCCATCAATCTGCCGCTCGGCACCTATCCGAACATCGACCCTAAAAAAAATCGCCGAGGCAACTTTAACGGAGAAATCCTCGAGTCTTCCGTCATCCTCCCACCAGCGCGAAGGGCAACGGGAACCCAAATTCCAGCCAGACGCGGACCTCAACCTCGCCTCGAAATTCCGCTTAAATCGTTTCCCGATTCCGGCAAGTTCAGGGTAAGAGTCAGGG
>JAAXIK010000518.1 GCA_012270385.1 Rubripirellula sp.
CATTGATGCTGTCACGCCAAATTGGAAGCGTCGTTCCAACATTGAAGTTAAGTTGATCCTGCCCATCCGCAACTGGGCTGAGTACCCGTGTATTGTCGTTCACTAAGCTCCAGTTCATCCCGACTTGCAAGTCCGGATATTTTTCTAGGCAGGCAAGATGGTGCTTTTGCCGGTCCCGTTGGATCTCCCAGGCGAGTCCTCGGAGTTTTGGGTTGCACCGTTCTGCTAAGGCGATTAACTCATCAAGTTGGTTGGGGATGTCTCGTTTGGTTTGGCTGCTTTATTCGTTGCGAGCGAAACTCACTCCCCCTGTGCCCGCTGCTCAATCACCGGTTCGAGTTCCCTTGGAGAATTATCGGCAGAATCTGAGCGAGATTCTTGATAGCTGTGAGATGAGAGAGTGTCCGGTGTTGTGCATCACAGCACCCTCTGCTGTTCTCGCCAATCAGCTTCCCGACTGGGCATTCTCGTTCTTTGGTCAGATTTATCGAATGAGTTTCGAAGAAGTCGCATCCATTCCCGAGACGCATGCTGCTTACCACTCGGTGATCCGTCAGCTTTGTGCGGATCGGGATATCGCCAAAGTCGTCGATGTAGCCAAGCATTGGTCGTCAGAGGATCAATGGGATCGTTTACCGGAACGCTTTCGTGGCGATCGAATTAACCTGACCGATCAGTGCCAAAGAGAGATCGATGAACTTTGCTTTCAGGTTTACTCCGGGTCCCTCATGAACTCAGGGTTGCCATTGAACACTGACGAAGAAGCGGGAGCGAAATCAACCCAAGTCAATCCGGAATGATCCGCTCGGCAACTCTTCAAGTTTCGAGTGATCGGCATTAGCTGAGCGGATTCTCGCGATTTTCTAACGGAAACTGAACGCTTGCTCCGCCTTGCCGATGCGATGCAAACACGCCGCAAATCATCTCTACCGTTTGTCGACCCTGTGATGCATCGCACATGGGTTGGCGGCCTAGCTGGATAGCTTGAACAAGATTATCACCGGCAGCTTGATGGCTGCTGATGTAACTACCCAAGCCCTGAATCGTTTCCGGTTGACCGATTCCTGCACTACTCATTGGCTGCCAAGATGAGGGTGTTGTAGTAGGCTGAAATGGATTGCCTTTGCGAATATACGCCATGGGTTCACGGTCCATACGTAAGTCAATTACACCTTCTTGACCGACGACTTGAAGCCCAAATCCTGCGGATCTCACTCCATGATTTTTTATGGAATCGAAGAAGAGTGGAATCCCAGAGGACATTTCATAGCGGGTGTGTAACTCATCTCCGGCGATGAGTCCCACGCCCTCGTCCCCTTCTCTGACATCCCTCTGCTCACAGAGCCTTTTGTCCTGAAGAAGCTGTCCCTGGCATGAAATCGGATCCCCGGCCAAAAAACAGGCGACGTTGAGAACGTGACTGCCCAGAACCCAAAGATCGAGCGCACCCCCACGTTGATCCTCCTTGCCTCGTGCGCGGATCTCCAATGGTTTCCCTATTTCACCCGCCTCGATACAGTCTTTCACTACATTGAGTACAGGGTGATAGCGATTGCGATGTGCCACTGCCAGACGTACACCGTTTTGATGGCACCCAGTGACGATTTCATCGGCTTGACTCGGGGTTTGGCAGAAGGGTTTTTCGATGTAGATACCTTTCACCTGGTTGTGAATTGCCTCCATGCACATGGCGTGGTGCTGGTCCACATGCCGCGGAGCGATCGAAACGATATCAGGTTTGACGGATCGAAGCATCTCTCGGTAATCATCGAATGCTTCAACTCCAGGTATCCTTCTTTTCGCATGCTCCATCCCAGCCGAGTCGGAAATCGCCACAGTCTTTGTGTTGCTAACCTTTTGCCACATCTTGTCCAGGCCATGTCCAAAATCACCACGGCCAGTGTGCCCCACGACTGCCACCCGATAGATACTGCCTTCCATCGCGTGACTCTTCACGTTGGAGAGCAGAGCTGAACTTGAAATGCTGGTTGCCAAAATGTGATGCAATGAGGTCTTGCCAAAGTGACGCCGGTGAAAAGCGGAGGACATTTGAGTTTTCCTCATGGAAGACGACGGATAATAGGATCATGCTCTATCCCACAAAGGATAAACTGCTCAGTAGCCGATTGTGATCCAGCTTCAATGATTTGCATTCGTTTCTGATTGATAGCCTTGAGTTGAAGCGTAAGATTTTCATTGGTCATGCCAAGGCTCTGTTGGTTGTACACCATTGCGACAGCTTGCCATGAAAGGGACTCTAAAGGACGTTTTAAGTCGTCGAGTAAAGTGCAAAGTTCGGCAACTTTCCTGGGATCTCTTGACTCATCTTTTGTAAACAGTGAGCCGATTTCGTGGGTCTCTTCGAGTTGTTTGGCTCGTCGTGTTGCCCGCTGCGAAGCTTCGTTCTCCCCGATTTGCTTTAAAGATTCACTGAATCGATGATAAGCTTCCGGGGCGGTTGCATCGGTCAGTAAACACTCACAAAAAAATTCGACTGCCTTGGAGTGGTCACCGGTATTCTGGGCGTGAACCCCTCGAGCATACCAGTAACCTGGATCATCTACGGGATCCGCTACCCAATCATGATTCCATTGGGCAAGCTTTTCGCTTTGATTGAGTGAAGCTAAAAGTCGACCCCTCAAGGCAATCGCTCTAACTTAGCTGGTTCCTGCTTCCTCCAATAAACCCAAAGTGGCTTCATGTTGATTTTCCCCAAATAACTGACACGCTTTTCCTAGCAGGCCAACGGGGGTCCATTCATCGGTGGCAAGCTCACCAGCGAAGGGTCGACCGATCCGGAGTAGTTGACGTAATTCAAATTCCTCCACGTTACCACCTTCGCAAAGTAATTGAAAAATTGTACATGCTTCACGGCGGTACCCCTGCCTTAGCCGTAATTCGGCAAGTTTGCGGTGAGCAAGTCCAACTTCTGGTAACGCATCGATTAATTTTCGATAGCGTTCCTCAGCCAAGTTCCACTTTCCATCATAAGTGAGCCATACCGCGGTTTGACCCCAAACCGGCAATTGGATATGCGGATCTTCACCGGAGAGCTCATCCAAAATCTTTACTGCTTCGGTAAAACGATTTCTTTCTGCTAGTACCCGAGCCATCAGGTATCGGGTGTCAAAATCTTCTCGATCCATTCGTGCTGCTTGGCGAATCATGCTCCAAGCTTTGTCTGTTTCACCTAACTCCAGGGACTCGATGACGAGTTCTTGCAAAGCTTCTAAGCTCGGAGGGGGATCTGAAGTGCGAAGGTTTTGATCGCTTTTAGAAATTGGTACTTGGTGATTCAACTCAATATCAATGGCAGGTGAGATATCCTGCTCTACGTCGGCCGCATTTGGTAGTGCAGGCGAAAGCGGACCTGGTGCTTTGGATTCCCTCTGCGTAGGAGTTTCTTGACCACATCCAAGTGATAGAGCGTTGATTACAATGAATGCGGGTTGCAGCCAAGTGTTATGAAAGGTTCTTGGCATCATGGAAGCCGCAGCCAATGGTGACTCATGCTGATTCCAATGGGTTTGCATTCTGGTTTGTCATCCTACTTAACGAAGAAAAGAGCTTACCAGAGTTTAAACAACCTGAGGCATGAATGTTGCGTGGTTAAGCCAATAAAAGAAGTGGCGATTCATTACGGTTCTGGGTGAACCCTGATCCAATGGTCATGGAAACTGACGCTCAACCCTGGCAATTCACGGGCAGGCATGTGGCAATCAATGCAGCCATCTTTCGTGTTCACCTTACAAAGCGTGTGCGCCGGATTATTC
>JAAXIK010000287.1:0-2160 GCA_012270385.1 Rubripirellula sp.
CGAGTCTCATTGCTGTCGGGACGAAGAAGAGCGGGTCGAATGCTTCGTCGACGTAAACGCCCAGATACGCCCACCACTCACCTTTGAACTTCTCGGGTACATCTTTTTTACCGGCGGGAAGATCTCTGACGTGTCCGATGCTCGCCTCGACCTGGTAGTTGGAACCCAGGAATTTCGAGATGGTTCGCGCCTTTGCTGGTGATTCGACGATTACCAGATGCTTTTCGTTGCTCGTTGCCATTCAAGTCGAAATGTAGGAGGTCAAAATGGGTGGTTTGGGTTGCCTTCGGGCGTCTGCCGCTAGGATTTCGCCTTGGCAGAGCGGCAAACTTTTCGGGGATGGTCTGCATCCGCCTGTATTTTGCGGGGTTGTTCGTTTATTGGGGCTGATCTCACCTTGACCCTTTAATTCAAGGGGCGATACGCTTTCTACTTCGCAGATCACGTTACACTGTGTGACCCGCACCGGCAAAGATTCGGCGGGTTGGCAGAAACGGGTGATGATTCTGCCAATATTGCCGGCTATTACTGTCCTCGTCCAGCATTTTTTTGCTGGGGTTTGGAGACCAAACTCGCGAGCTACTCAACCGATGCGATCAGAAATGTGGTTGCTTTGAGCCGCTTGTCAAGGCGAGTCGATGGCTAAAAAAGACAATTAATTGGCGTAAATCTCCATTTGTACTTGAGCCCTAATCTGCTCAAGACACTTGGATTTGTTGCCTAGGATGCGAATTTTAAGGTGATTGGATAGCGGCTGATCGAGGCTCGCAAAACATTCGTAAAAGTTATCGGGAATTATGAACAGTAGTCCTTTTGAGCTATTTCGACGCAACTTGAAGCCACTGATGGTTCTCCTCGTGGGGTTGGCCATGTTTGCCTTCATTGTCCTTCCTGTCCTCGACCAATATCTTCGTAAATCAGCCGGTGGCACCGATGGAGACATTGTCGCTTCCTTCAATGGCAGAGATTTAACTCGTGGTCGAGTCAGTTATTTCACACAGAATCATCAGTCGACGGTCAGATTTTTGGTGGAGTTAGCTCAGGAGACCATCAATCGGGGTGGTAGTCCTCAGACCGCCGGATTCCAGTACGACATGCAATCACAGCAGGTACGAGCTATCGGTATCAATGAGGTACCCAGCCAAATGGGATCGATTCGATCCTTGATGCTGGCCTCTTTAGCGCAGAACGATGGGTTCGATCTGGACGATAATGCCCTTCAGGTTTGGCTTTCCCAATACACCGACGGAAAAATCACCGACGGTGACATCAATGCCATGCTGCTTCGTTCTACGCAGAACCGCATGGGACGGCCTCATCTATACCAGCAGTTACGAACCCATCTCTTAGCTCAAGTCTACGAGCAACGCGGGATCTCGGGGCTGTTCCTCGGTTCCTCGCCGATGGCCGGGCCGCTTCTGACCCCTCAGGAGCAGTGGGAGAATTTCCTTAAGCTCAATCAAAATGCGATTGTCGGGGCCTACGGGATCTCTGTGGATGATTATTTACCGGAGACGACCGCAGAGCCAAGTGAGATCGAGATCAAGAAAGTCTATGACGAGGGGAAAGATCGGGACCCCAGCGAGTTTTCACCCGATCCGGGATTCCATCGGCAGTACGTAGCGAAGGTCGAGTACGTGGTCGGGGACCTTCAGACTTTCATCGATGCCGAAGTTGCGAAGCTATCGGAAGAGGAAATTCGAGCGGAATACGATCGTCGCATCAAAGGAGGGGATTTCCTATTGCCAACCGAGTCGGCTCCTGTGGAGACCGGCGGTGACACCCCCGACGCAGAGGAGCCGGCTGAGCAAGCACCAGAAGGTTCTCCCGAGGAAAGTGCTCCCGAGGAAAGCAGCGAGTCGATTGATGTGGAAGCATCCGAGGAAAGTGATGCGCCCGCGTCGACTACGGAGCAGTCCGACCAGCAAGAAGGCGAGCCTTCTCCCGACGATCAGTCTTCGGTTCAGGCCGACCGTGCGGTGCGTTTAGTCACTGCATTCACTCAGCAGGCCGACGAGGAAGCTGAGCAAGAGCCCGCAGATCCCCAACCCGCCAGCGAAGAGGGACAGGGCACCGAATCCGCGACCAATCAAGACAAAGCAGTGGGTAAAGAAGACGCCGAAGATCCTGCTGCCGAAACGCAGGTGGAAACCGCTGCGG
>JAAXIK010000287.1:2170-6766 GCA_012270385.1 Rubripirellula sp.
CATGGTTCGTTCGGCAGCTCAGATACGAATGTCGGATGCAATCCAGAAAGTCAACGATAAGATGAAGCGATTCTTTGGCCAAAACGCGATGTACGAAAACAGCATCAGCATTCAGGGTGATACCGGTAAGAAGCCGCCCACCAGGCCAAATCTGGAGGAACTTGCTGCTGAGTACGGTCTCACGTACGAGGTGATCGGTCCATACTCTGCGACTGCTATTTCAGAGCGTTCCAATGAGGGGCAATTCATTGAACCCATCGCCGGCTCTGTAGCTCTTGGCAGTATGCAGTCGGGCCAGAACACGAGTTTTGTCCAGTTGGCCTACCGATCATCCAGTGCTCAATCGCAAGAACCATCGCTCCCGCTTTTTGCCCCCATCAGTACGGTGGATGCACAAGCCATTACACCCAAGCAGTACCTTGCTTGGAAAGTGGAAGAGAAAGCTGCCTACACTCCAGAACTCGACGAGGTAAGGGATGAGGTAATCATGGCGATCCGCGTGCAGGAGGCGAGAGAATTGGCCACCAAAGCCGCGGAGCAGATCGCAAAGCAGGCGGAGGGCAAGGAAAATGTCGAGCTAAAGGATTTGGTACCCGAGGACAAAATGGAAGCTTTCCAGGAAGGACTCGGTCCGTTCACGTGGATGACGGCATTTGGTTTTTCAGGAGCCTCGTTGGGCGTAGTGCCTGGGATTGAAGCGGCGGGAAGTGATTTTATGGAAGCTATCTTTACCAATCCTTCTGGAACCGTAAGCGTGGCTGCTGACCAGTCGGGACGAACCGTTTATGTCATTCAGTCCGATAGCTTCCAGCCGGGTATGGATGAACTGAGGGAACAGTTCAAGCAACCTACCAATCGGTTCATGAGCATGATGCTGGGTAATGGAGCCAATCAGATCGTTGGTGGATACTTCGAAAAAATGGACAAGCAAAACGATTTCGAAGATTACACCTCGGCACAGGAATAGATCCCGCTCTGGATCACAAACTACGGTGAAGGAGTCCCCGTCAGCGGGGGCTTCCGCTCTCAATTAGTAATTTCGAGCTTTTTGGGTGATAGCTCGAGGTCATGCGATTCGGTTTTCTTGTAAAATCCCGGCTTTTCTGACACATCATGTGTGTGGACGTGTTCCTGAATATTCGCTTTTGCTGAAAGAAAACAATAAATTCTTTTTCTATCGTCCTATGTGCAGCGGTTTTCTGGGTTATGCTAACGCTGACAGGGGGGCATTAAGCTTCTTCTGCTAACTACCCCAGTGACAGGTACGGACTCATTGGGGATCGGGTACTTAAGGAATAGTTAAGTGGGTGCATTGGACAATCGTCTGGTGCACGGGGGAAGAACCGATCAAACTCTGTTAAGGCGTATACACCACGACGCGGACCAAGACGCGGCGATGGACATTTTTCTGCGCTATTCGGAGCGTATTCTCAAATGCGCCGAGAAGAGTATGTCGTCTTCTCTGTCGAGTCGTGTCGATCCTGAAGACATCGTTCAATCTGTTTTCCGAACCTTTTTCCGACGAGCTTCAGAAGGTCAGTATCAAGTTCCGTCCGGGGAGGAGCTTTGGAAGCTTCTTCTCGCCATTTCTCTCAATAAAGTGAGGTCGGTTGGGCAATTTCATCGTGCTGCTAAACGGGATATTCACAGCTCTGCTTCACTACCGCCAAAGGATGCGCTAGCAGACAAGAACTACGATGAGATTTCTCGCAGCATACTCGAGCTATCTGTTGCCGAGCTGGTGTCAAAACTTCCAGAGTCAGCTCAGAGCATTGTCAGATTGAGGATCGAAGGTTATCAGGTCTCGCAAATTGCGTTGGAAACCCAACGCAGTAAACGTTCAGTTGAACGCGTGTTACAACACTTCCGATCGACGCTAGGTCGCCATTTGGAGGCTTGGGCATGACTTTGTCAGTCGGTGAAGAGGTTCACACCAACGACGCCTTCTTGGCGATTGAGGATCTCGTCGATGGGTTTGAACAGCAACTTGCGGCGGGCCAGTCATCTAGAGTCGACCTGGAGATGTTGTTTGCTGATTGGCTGTTTCAATACGAAGCGGATTTGTCTAAGGAGCAGATCGAGTCGGGTGCGATGGAGATGTTACGGGTATGGTTGGAAGTTCAATCTACTCGAGGTGCCGAGCCCACCGTATCAGACGCTTTATCGCATCTGCCGGAGGTGGAGTTCTCTGCTCATAGCATCGAAATGCTCCACTATGAGTTGCAGCGTTTAAGGGCTAGCGATCAAGAACAGGCAAAACGGTCGATCAATTATCCAGAGGTGGGGGAGAGTTGGAACGGTTTTGAACTCCTGGGGGTACTTGGTCAAGGTGCAATTTCCCGAGTCTTCCTTGCTCGGCAAACAGCGATGTCGAATCGCGTGGTCGCACTGAAGCTGACACCACGGGAAACGTCCGAATCGCAACTGCTAGCGAGGATTCAACATTCTGGAGTTGTTCCTATCTTCTCGGTGCATCACCAAGATGGCCTTTATGGGGTTTGCATGCCCTATATGGGTAGCACAACCTTGTCGGATCTGCTCGAGGCGAAGCAGTCTGATTTAACCACAGATTCCTTGAACGCATCTTCTAAGTCTCGTACCACTGTTCCACAAACCCATCTGGGCAGTGTCTTAACAAGCGGTAAAAGTGTAGCAGCCCACTTGCTCCAGAATCAGTCACTCATTTCGACTTGGATTCACGAGCCTGAGGAGGAGTCTCTTCAGCTCTCTCCGAAGCACGGCGAGCAGCAGGATGTGCAAGAAACTGGTGGAGACCATGCGGGGATAGCCGCGGCTGAGCGAGTCGACGCATTGGATTCAGGCCCTAGGGGAGAGTTTCAACTACCTGATGATGCTCTGGCCGATGGTCAATCGATGACTCAGGTTGTTCACATCCAAACTTCAGATCACGAACAAAGACTGGTTCAAAGCAACCTATCCACGCTCCGTCAGATTGAGAACTATGACCGAGAGCAGGTGAGTCTCTGGATTGCCATTCAACTGGCGGAAGCTCTGAATCATGTACACGATCGAGGAGTGGTTCATTGCGATGTTAAGCCAGCCAACATTCTTTTAGGTTGGGATGGTTTGGCTAGATTGCTGGATTTCAATGTATCTCAAAACCTTATCCGTTCATCGGGTAGTTTGAGCCAACAGCCGACACAACTGATGGGTGGAACACCGGCCTATATGGCACCCGAACAGCGTGCTGCGATGAAAGCGGGCGAAGATTTTGAGCCCACCCCGTTAATGGATGTCTTTTCCCTTGGAGCTGTCCTATTCGAGATGCTTACCGGCGAACGTCCCCCTGTCGGTGTTGAAGATTTTGATAATCAGGTTTCTGCAACGCTATCACTTCAACAGCTCTCGATTTCCAGAGGTCTCCGATCGGTAATATGTAGGGCAATCCATTCTCGGCCAGAGCAGAGGTATCAGAGAGCCACCGAACTCGCTGAAGATTTACACGCAATTCTGCATGATCAACCGTTGGTCCATCAGGCGGAGCCAAGTTATCTCGAGTCGTTTCAAAAATGGAGACGACGACATCCGAAAGTCAGTTCGGGCGGAGCCGTTGCTTGCCTGGGCGTTGCGATCATCCTGTGGCTAGTGAGCTGGGGTTGGATGGAGGTGGAAAGCAGGAAGGAAGCAAGTGCATTGTTGGCGAGGGATCAGCTCAAGCACGATTTGCCCATCACCGTTTCACTTATGTCCGCCGTTTCCGAATTTAGTGAACTCAGCGACGAGCTGGATTATAAGCTTGCGCGAATTGCCGGGAACGTCGAACACTTGAGTGAGCATCAGACCGCTGAGGGTGAACCGGTCGCTGAATTTGCCGCGTTCGCACCGGACTTGTCTCGGCTTACGTCTTTATGGCAAACCGAATCGAGAGGAAACTCACGAGATCATGTTGGGAAGAGATTCAGTGATTTCCAGCGGCTCTCGGAACAGTTCTTGGGGAACCACAGTCAATTATCCGGCTCTCTTGAAAGCTTCGGTCGTCATTATCAAAGTGGTGAATATTCTCAAGCGATCGCTGCAGCCGAATCGGATTCTGAAAGATTTGATGACTACGCGAGTCAGATGTTGCTCGGTCATTGCTATTTGTTGACAAACCAGTTTCGAAGAGCGAGCATCCTTTACTCTGAAGCTCTCTCTGTTGAAACAGATTTTCCAATCGCGCGATTTTATCGAGGCGTAACGCTACTCGCCATCGGCGATCATCGTCGAGCGGAAGATGACTTTCGGAGGGTGCTCGATAAGCGACCCGATTTCGGGGCAGCGAAATTTAATCTGGGTCTCGCTTTATCACATCAGGGACAACTTAGCGAATCTGAGCAGTTGTACTCTGAACTCATTGATCACAAGCAGCATCTGACTGCTGCTCATTTGGGTCGAGCTACGATTCGCTCCAAGAACGGTGATCTTTCCGGAGTTCAAGCAGACATTGCCGCGGCTTTGGAAACAGATCCATCGGATTGCCGCAGCCTAATTGGACACTATCAGATAATCGCAAAGACGGAACAGGATAGAGCCTTGTCACTAGCGAGCAAGGCGGTCGCCCGCCTGTTCCTCGTCATCTTCACCGTCGGTGTGGCG
>JAAXIK010000287.1:6776-18789 GCA_012270385.1 Rubripirellula sp.
GCTTGCCGCAGCCTAATTGGACGCTGGCAGTTAATCGCAAAGACTGATCTGGATAGAGCATGGTCACTCGCGATCAAGGCGTTCGACCGCTTTCCAAATCACATCGACGCCAGGCAGACGCTGGCACATTTGCTTGATGCGAAAGGGGGACGCGAGCAGGAAGCAATCGATCAGTTAACTCACATCCTGAAAATGGATTCTGCCAACGCTTCGGCTCTTGCGGGGCGGTCAGTACTCCTTGCACGTCAGGGGCGTTGCTCCGAGTCGCTGTTGGACCTCGACAAACTCGGAGAACTCAGTCCGAGTGATGCTTTGCTCCAGTATCAGATCTCCTGTGGTTATAGCCTGGTTGCTGAGACACGTTCTCATTCCAAAGTTCACGGAGTTTCTTCGGTTGAGACGTTTGTACAGCAGGATACCGTCGCCAGTTCACCAAGTGGTGCTTCGGAGAGGGGAGCGTTGAGGCAAGGGGACCCATCACTCAATCAGGCCATTTATTGGTATCGGCAAGCCGTGTTTTCAGATCCAAAAATATGCGAATTGGCAATGACCGATCCAGATGTTTCTTTCCTTCGGGAGACGAAAGTTTTTCACTCCCTGAACCAAGTTGTTCTTGATTCTAGAAACGACAAGTAACGTGACATGAAAAGAAAAAATCACCTCAATCGTACGGTTCTGGGATTCCAGTCCTTGGAAGACCGACGACTCCTCGCCAGCGATTCCAGCGAATTCCTTGGGCTTGGGAATTTTACACTTAGCCTTGCACCGGATGACACTCAATTCGGTAGAGAAGTCTCTGATCTAAATAAGGTTTTCGATCAAAAGTTTGGTTCGGAAGCTTGGAAGCAGGCGATTTATGATGCCGCCAAAGCTTGGGTTCCACACGCCAATGTGAATTTTGGCCTTGTTGATGACGATGGCAGCGCGGCAGGTGTACTGGGGCCGTGGCGAGGCGATGAACGTTTTGGGGATGTTCGCGTCTTTGGTGTTCAGTTGGAGGATCAGGTATGGGCTGAAGCATTGAACTCCAATGCGAGAGTGAGTGGAACTTGGGCCGGTGATGTGGTGTTCAATACGACTGCGGACTGGACTTCCATAGACCAGTTGAGATTCGCTGCTCTGCATGAGTTTGGCCATGTGTTAGGTTTGGAACATAGTGATGATCCCGATTCTGTGATGAACCCCAGTTCAGAACTCATGCCGCTCAAACCATCTGATTCAGATATCGAGAGGCTTCGGGCTCTGCATGGTGAGCGACTCGATGACATTTTCGATCAAGAGGAACCGAATGATCGACTGAAAAGAGCCTCAAGACTGAGAGGCAGCGGCATTGATGGAGAATCCAATAAATTTGATGGTTCGCAGGTTTGGCTTGCTTTTGGAGACATCACGCGGCAACAGGATGTTGATTATTTTCGCGTTAAGGTAGATGAGGGCAGTCGCGCGAGCATGACGATTGGTGTTCAAACTCAGGGTTATAGTCTTGCAAATCTCGAGGCGAGATTGATGACAAAATCTGGGAAGGTTCTTTCCTCCGTTGAGGTGGATCCTCAATCGGGATGGGCCACCATGACCGTTAACCTCAGAAAGAGCAATGATCGGATTTACCTTGCCATCCAAGGCGATAACAAAAGCGAAGCGAACATAGGTAGTTATTCTGTGCTCGTTGCCTCCCCTGAGGTATTTACGGATTCAAGCGAAATCACTGAGGATTGGGTGAACCGAACTTATCGGTGGCATCAGAATGCAGACTATGGAGAAGAGGGATACTCTTACAGGGAAGGAGACCTTCATGGTGGTCTGACGCGGGAGATTGATTTGGATGATGATGAAGGGGTTACGGAATTCGAAACCGTTCTGCTCGAACCCGCGGTGATCACCAACGAGCGTATTGTTTACGCTGCAGCTGAAGAATTCATCGCAAGTGATGAGACGCATCGTTTTGAATTGGCAATTCCAGACGAAGGTATTGCAAATGCTTCACTTCAGGTAGAGATCCATTCGCTTGATCGTTACGGCCTTGTCCCGGATTTGGTGATCCAATCACTCGATGGGAATGCGCTTCAGACCTCAACCACTTCCAAAGGCTTGGGAATCACGCAGGTGACCATCTCTGGCTATGCGCCAGGGGAGCGTATTTCGATCGAAATCGCAGCTTCTTCGGTGACTGAAGCCTTTCGGTTAGGTCGTTACGCACTTCGCTGCGAGATCGCCGTTGACTTGTATAATGAGATGGTTTTGATTGAATCCACTCTATCTGGCGTAGGCTCCTCACCGATAACAAGCTTCCAAACCAATTTGCCACAGTTGGTGAAGTTCGATGTGCGTAGCGTGTCAGAAAGTATTCCTGCGAAAGCAGATGGCGCCGCTGTGGTTTTAGCGGTCTATGACAACGAGCTAAATTTGATTGAAGCGTTTGCTTCACCCATCAATGATATTCGGAGTTTCCCTGGTGTTTTTCTGCCAACTGGAAAGTACCACGTCAGGGTTTCGAATGCGTATCGAGGTAATCATTCGCTGCTCGTCGACACCGTGGTTACCGCCGAATTCTATGGCGATCCCATTGGACCTCTTGCATCACCGATGGGACAAGATCCCATTCTAGATGTGGGAGAGGGAGGTGAATTTGCCATTCCAGATCTGCCTGATGAAGAGGATCCCATTGTGCTCTATCCGACGCCTCAGGCGGAGATTCCTGATCCGATCTGGCTGGATCCACTTAACTTGGGTGATGATTGGTACTGGGAAACATTTACCCCCGTTTCCCTTGGTGCTTTGGAAGGGTTTGGAACCCTTGCTCCCAGTAATGGAAATTTCCAAGGCCTGAGTACAGGGACAGGCTCGGAGACTACCTTCAACACTAACCTGGACCGCTCAGGGACGCTTGGAAATGATGCAGCACTGATTATCAATGCGGATCAGAGCGACCTTGCTACGTCGTCTTCTGCCATGGAAAACCTTGGTTTGGTGGATCAAGCCCTTGCCGATTTGACGGGTTCCATAGCTCAACTCGATATCAACGGAGACCAGCGAATTACGGCGGCGGATGCTTTAATGGTCATCAACTTCTTGGCCCGCAGTCAATCCTCCACCATCGTGGATGATGATGATGCCACTGGAATGGATTTCAATGGGGACGGTAGGGTGACGGCATTAGATGCTCTGAGAGTGATTAATCGCGTATCCAGAAATTCGGTGCGGCAATAGATCCTGTTGGTGGTCCAGCGTTGTGTTCGACAACAGCGGATTTAGACCAATGCTCAACAAAGCCTTGACCCTGTTACTCCGGCTTCGAGTGATCTGGCAAGTTTCCATGCTGCAGAGCACCTTCATTCGTGGTTAAAAAAATTGCCAGCCAGATGGTCGGCGTTTTATTGTCGGTGAATTGCACGCGATGACGCCGATGGGCTGGGATCATACAGTAGTCTCCAGGTGTGAGAGCGATGATCTCGCCGTCATCGAACTCAAGAGCGGCTCGCCCTTGAATAACGAGAACCCATTCCGCTTCGGCTTGGTCATACCAGAAGTTTTCCGGTGAAGCATGCCCCATTGAAACGATACGTTCTACGCGCACTCCTGGACTCTGAAGGAGCGTATCGATTCGCTCGTCAGTAAGTTTCTGATCAGTGACTTCGAAGAGATTTTTCATTTTGAACGCGACACGAATTGCGAGTGATTGGTTTTCCAGATTCAATTCAGAAACCCAAGTGGAGGCTATTTCTTATTTTTCTTGACACACTTGCGGGATTTTAGGTACTTACGTTTGAAGAGTAGGGCGAGAGATCTTCGCTGACCTCCTGCTGAGGAAGGTGGGTTTTGGGCGAATTGAAAATGCTTGCATTCTTTGGGAAGTGAATCAACTCCTCACGGGACTATTCATTTGAATCGTAATCCTGAAATTACTTTAATCGTTTTATCGCAGGGCCGATCCTCGCATTTGGAGCGGTGTTTGGTCTCTCTTTCACGGCAGAGCCATACTGCTGAAAACCGATTTGAGGTAATTGTCGCGGATTCGGCGGTTGATTTTGAGGGAGCGGAGAGACTGCGGCATCTCTCTATGAAACTTCCCTACCGTCTAAGGGTCGCTTCCAACACAAGCCGAGTGGGGTTCCCAATCCCCTGTGTCCTCAATGAGGCGGTAAGTAAGGCCGAGGGTGAGTATCTCGTTCTCACTGACGGGGATTGTGTCTTTCGCACCGATTTTGTCTATCAGCATCTCCAGGACCGTCGGCGAGGCGTCTTTTGGTCCGGCGGGAGCCTACCGCTTTCCCAACAGGAATCGGATCGTATCAGCCTCGATTCGCTCGTAGCAGGTAGTTTTTTGAGCATTATGCCCGAACGGTTATCCGGTGAATTTCATCGCCAATTGCGATCCAATCGCCTTTATCGTTGGTTGAATCGAGTTCATCGTGTGCAATCTGCCTCATCCAATATGGCTCTCTGGAAAGAGGATCTCATTGCAATCAATGGTTTTGATCAGTCCTCGGAAAAAGCGGGGCTTGTCGATGGCGGCCTGAGCCATCGATTGCGGCTATCCGGTCTGCGAATCAAGTCAAATGTGAGGCGGACTTTTGGGTACCATTTGTGGCATCCACCCAAGGCGAACTCTGAAGAGAGAACAGAGGCTCAAGTGAATCATTTGGGAGCAGAAAATGATTCATTGGCGACTCATTGGTTCCTGAGGGAATGTGTTCATGGCCTTGTTGAACGCAGGCTAGAGGATTTGAGGGTACGTATCTCGGCTGCTGCTAAACAAGTCAGTGAAACGGAATGGCCCCTAGTTGTCCGTCTCAGGGAGCATTTTTCAGCATTACCAGATCATGAGCAAACGCATTCGATTCCCGCGGAAATGGAGGTTCGAATTGGAGCTAGCCCGACTTCTCGAGATTGGGCGAATGCGAAACGAGTCCAAGTTTTACTCGATGGCAGGAGTGTGGGGCGGAGCTGGCACAAGCCTGATTTGGTGATCAATACACAAGTTATGAGTTCAAATGAACTTCCTGAATTGAGCCTATTGATCCCTCGAGTGATCAATGGTGAGCTGCGGGCAGAGCGAACTCCCATTGAATCCAGCAAGAGAACCGAGAGGATCATCCCCGAGGATCAAATAGAAAAGACCGCTTTATGGATCCTTGGGAAGATCGCTGCGAAACTCTATTTACCACCAAAACAGTTGATTCATCCTGCTGTCGGTGAAGCGAGCAATACTTTTGGTGTCCGTCGGGCCGCGTAACGGAATCCATGGGAACGTGGGTTCCTAGGGTGGTCTAAGCACTCTCTGATGCGGCTTTCACTCCCACTTCTGGAGTGCTCAAAGATCCTAGCGATCGCTACCTCAATCGTTGGGTCTCTTGATTCTCATCCTCCCGCGTTTGCTTCGTGTACCCGAATTGGGTGAGAGGATTTTCCGATGCAACTAGGTGATCTGGTTGAGTTTTAGCGGGTTTTCGCTGGATAGCGAGCCAGCTTCGATATTTCCTTTATGTCTAAGTGGGCCTTTCCCATTTTGCGGTTTGACCGAAATGGAAAAGAAGGTTAATTGTGTGCTGTACGACGAACCTGTACCCAGCCCTCTGCCTTGCGCAGGATGTCAAATCTTGTTAGATTCTTGATGTCAAAATTAGCTTAGCGGCACTAAAAGACTAGACCCACAATCTAGACGACTGAATCCATGGCCTATTTGAAGATTATCTCTGGAGCTGCGAACTCCTCATCCACTTTCGATCTTTCGGATGGGGAGACTACGATTGGACGACATCCCGACTGCACGATTATCGTCGAGGCTGGAGCAGTTAGTCGTTTCCACGCCAAAGTTGTGGGTTCGACTGGAAAATTTGAGTTAAGCGATTCGGGAAGCCGAAATGGCACCTTCCTCAATGGACAAATGGTGTCCGCCCCCACTGCCCTGAAGGACGGCGATCGAATTCGCATCAGTGAAGTGGAGTTCACTTTCGTAGCTGAACAGAATCAAGCTTTCTCAGGTAGTGAAATGACCTTTGAGGGAGCAAACTTCGGGATCATGATGGTGGACGATCGTGAGCCACCTTCTCAGCCCTTTACGACTAGCTCCCCGATGGTGGAGATTCGTAATTCGGTCGATGGTTTCGCGATGAGTGCGACACCGGAAGCCAAACTGGAACCATTGGCGCAGCTCATCAGCTGTGTGGGAGATGCTCTCGGGGTAGATGACGTGCTGCCTAAGAGTCTAACGAGCCTCTTTCGACTCTTTCCCGCAGCGGATCGCGGGTTCATTGTTATGAAGGATGAGGACGGTAATCTTGTACCACGCTGGGTGAAGACCCGTGGCCTTCACGATGAGACCGAAACCATTCGAATCAGTAAGACAATCATTCGAAGAGTGATGGAAAGTCGCGAAGCCATGCTCTCCATGGACGCCTCGGACGACAGCCGATTCGACAGCAGTCAATCGATAGCAGATTTTTCAATACGTTCAATGATTTGTGCACCGCTACTCGATTCCGAAGGAGAAGCATTTGGTGTTCTGCAAATTGATTCGACTCAGGGACGCGGTCAGTTTCGTGAAGACGATACAGATCTTCTTGCTGGTGTAGCGGCCTACTCGGGGATCTTGATCAACAACGCGCGGATGCAAGAGCAGGCGATCAAACAAAAAGAAGTGGAGCAGGATCTTCTTTTGGCGACTGGAGTTCAGCAAGCTTTCTTGCCTGATCAGCCGCCAAACGCACCGGGTTTTCGCGTTTCCAGCTACTATCAAGCTGCACATCACATTGGAGGTGATTACTACGATTACATTCATCTCCCCGGAGGACGCGTTGCTGTGGTGGTAGCCGACGTGGTGGGGCATGGTGTTGCCGCGGCGATGTTCATGGCCAAGCTATCCGCAGAGACACGTTTTTGTTTGGCAAGTGATACCGACGTCGCAGCCGCGATTGAACGGCTAAATGACCGGATGAGTGCCTTGGAGGTGGATCGCTTTGTCACGTTTTTGGTCATGGTGCTAGATCCTGCAAGTGATCAAGTCACCATCGTGAATGCCGGTCACATGCCACCATTGGTTCGTGATACGAATACCAAGGATATTAATGAGCCGGGTGAGGAAGAGTCAGGTCTACCCATCGCGATTGCAGAGGGCATGGATTACGAAGCGGTTTCCTTCGAAATGAAACCGGGGGACATGGCCGCCATGTATACCGATGGGATCAATGAGGCCATGGATGTGAATGATGAGGAATTCGGGATTCAGCGGATTCGCGAATTGATTCAGTCAGGCGGAGATTCTGAGCAGGTGATCAACGAAGTGGTTGCCGCGGTTACCGAACACGTGGGTGAAGCTGACCCATTTGATGATATGTGTCTGGTAATTGTTGAACGGTATGACCGAGCGTCAGAATCGTCGGATTTGGATGCGGCACAGCAACTCAGTCAAGCAGAGCAATTGGCTAAATTGAAAGCTGAGTCTGCTGATATTCCTACGAGCACTTTCGAAGAGGATCTTTGAATTTGTCACAGCAAACCGCCAGGCAGCGATGGCAGTACCACGGAACGGTTCAGGGCGTCGGGTTTCGCGCAAGCGTGTCACAGCTATCCCATCGACACTCAGTGACAGGTTTCGTGCGCAACAATGCCGATGGTAGCGTGACCGTGGAGGTTCAGGGATCTCAGCTAATGCTGCAAGCTTTCCGGCAGGAAATTGACAAAGAATTGGGTTTCCGAATCGATGAGGTCACGGTCACAAAACTCGATCCGCAGATTGCCTCGGATGAGGGCGTTGGCGAAACCAAAAAACGTTTTGAAATTCGCTACTAGCCAATTCAGACCATCTCATCTTTGACCATCTAGTTATCGGCGGAGTCCCGATTTTCCTGTCCGCACGTGAATTCTTTGTGATGGCTAGCGTTCTACAAATCGAGTGCTGGCGTTAAACTGACAACCATGAAAGAAATTGATCTTTACGACTACAACCTGCCTCGTGAACTCATTGCGCAGGAGCCAGTAAGCTCCAGGAGTGATTCACGCCTCTTGCGTGTGGATCGATCGACTAGTCAATGCGAGCATTACCATGTTCGTGATCTCCCCGATTTACTTCGGCCCGATGATGTGTTGGTGGTCAATATCACGCTTGGGATGTCAGCGATGGTGGTGGTGGAGCGTAAGCAGCCCGGTGGGCGTTGGCTGGGCTTGTTTTTACAAGCAGATCCGCAGACCGGTATCTGGGAGGTTTTGACCAAAACTCGAGGGAAGCTCAAAGAAAATGAGTTGATCACCGTTCAAGATCGAAATGCCAGAGATGGAATGGAGTTACGAGTCATCGCTCGTACAGAAAACGGTAATCTGCTCGTCAAACCGGAACTGCCTGAGGGATATGTAGCACTTGAGTCGCAGGATCCCAATCAACTTTCTTCACCGGCCGATTGGTTGGAGATGTACGGGAGGATACCGCTACCTCCGTATATCCGAGATGGTCAGATGGTGGATTCGGACATTGAGCGTTATCAAACCGTTTATGCCAAGGAGAGAGGAAGTGTTGCCGCGCCAACCGCTGGACTGCATTTCACGCAATCCTTGATGAAGAGCATCGAAGCGCTCGGGGTTGCCGTCGCTCAGGTAACGCTGCATGTAGGGATCGGCACCTTTCGTCCCATCCAGGTGGAGCAACTGGATCAACACCAGATGCATCAAGAATGGGGGCGTATTGATGAAGGTACCGTTTCGCTGATTAATGATCGTCGTCAGTCTGGTGGTCGCTGTATTGCCGTGGGAACCACGAGTGTCCGAGTCTTAGAGAGTGCCGCCGCTGCGGGTGGAGGTGTGCTTTCTGCGTGGCAAGGGATGACGGACCTCTTTATCAAACCACCCTATGAGTTCAAAGCGGTCGATTCGTTGATTACGAACTTCCATCTCCCTAAAAGCTCTCTGCTTGTTCTTGTCAGTGCATTAGCGAGCAGAGAGATGATGCTAGAGGCGTACCAGACTGCTATCGATCAGGAGTATCGCTTTTTCAGCTATGGCGATGCGATGATGATTGATTAACTCAGGACGACTTGCCGCATTGGAAATTCATGTTTACGGCAAGTGCGAGTGTTTTATGATCTTTCGAGTGGGTCGCTAAATACGCGAACTTCAAGAATCGAGCCTAGGAGAGGTAGCGTCGAACGGCGTCGACAAGTTTCCATTCCAGCAAGCACATGAAGACGGGTAGAGCGAACAGTAGAAATTGTGAGAACTCCGAGTTGGTTACCCAAGGTAAGCCTTGAGCCGCGAGTACAGAGAGCACGGCCCAGACAATGGAGCCGTTAATAAATAACATGAAGCCTGTGATGGCTGCTGACAGCAATGCGAACGCACAGCCACGATTCATGGCTCGGCCGATCCTTGGGGTGGGTTCTCTGTCTCGCATCCTAACGTCCAGTAATTCTTCACTTGTTCCATCTTAAGCCGCTCGAACTCGATCGGAATCAGACAGACGCGGGGGCCATGGGGAGGGTTTGGCTGAGAAGAACCGTCATGCCTAGGCCCACTAAAGAAAGAATGATCAGAAGTGGAGTCCAGCTTTTGAGGGATTCCGCTTCGGTGAGGCCACCCATCTTGGTGAACACCCAGAATCCACTGTCGTTCATCCAGCTTCCCATCAAGGATCCGGTTCCTACCGCAGTGGCAACGTAGACCATATGGAACTCGGGTTTTGCATCGCCGATGATGGCGGACATCATCCCGGCACCGATGATCATGGCAACTGTGCTGCTCCCCTGAGCGACCTTCAGTACTGCTGCAATCCCCCATCCGAGCATCAGTAGTGCCGTCCCGGATGCGGCGGATCCTGAAAAATACTCCCGAATGGTATTACTGATATTTGTATCTTGGAGCATCGCGCCAAAGGCTCCGCCTGCTGCGGTAATCAGGATAATCACGCCCCCGCTCATGAGTGAATCTTCCACATCCTCCCCAAGGCTCTTCCAAGAGAGTTTTCGTACTCGCTTCAAGGTTATCATTGCGGCCAAGGCAGCAAGCATCAGTGCAAAATTGGGATTACCCCATAGGGAGAGACGGTTCGCAAGAATCCGTCGGTTCGAATCCCAATTGTGTTTGGCGATCAGGGAAGGGAAGGCATCCTCCAATAGCGAGCGATTCATTCGACGACGGTCCACTGGCTTCATCCGCAACTGATTGGCATTCAGCTTGGATTTGGAGGTTGCAGATAGCGCGATACCTACGAAAGCCTCCTCGGAGTAAAGGTCCGGGTCAAGGAGGACTTCATTCAGCAGTTGGGTTACCTCCGCTTTGGCTTCCTCTGTTCCAGCTGCGCTCACCAAAACGGTCCGCTCTGCATCGGTGAGTCGCGAGCTTCCAAGAATTCTTGATGCCGGTGTTGATTGTCCATCAGGAAGGTTAGTGCCTTCGGAAAGCACGCTGGCAAACTGCTCGAAGTCGGTGATGTCTGCTATCTGCAGCTTCGCGAGGTCCTCTCGGTCAGCGAAAGTGCTGGCAAGCGTTCCTGCCCCAATCATCGCGACGGGCAGGATGACGGGCAATATTGCAAGTCGGAACTTTGGCAACTGCTCCGTAGGCAGGGCGGCGTGCTTTTCCTCTTTTGCACCCAACGGTCTCATTTCGATAGGCATCAATTTATCGGTAATCACCGAATAGATAAGGCCTGCGATCGCTGATGGAATAGCGACAAGTGTTCCCACCCACATCATGGTTCCGATGTCCACGCCCAGGATCGATCCGACCAGTAAGGGACCTGGTGTGGGAGGAACCAATGTGTGTGTGATCGCTCCTCCCGTTGCAATCGCCATCAAGTAACGCAGGTAATTTTTATTCGTTCGTCGATGGAGACTACGGGCCAGCGGTACCAGCAAATAAAAGACCGTGTCGAAGAAGACGGGGATGGCAAGCACAAAACCACTGATCATCAGCCCAAGGGAGGCTTTCTTCTCCCCCACCACATCCACTGCGTTACGAACGATCCTATCGGCTGCGCCACTATCCAGCATGCATTTTCCAATGATCGCTGCCATGGCGATCACGATGCCAATACTTCCTGCTGAGGTTCCAAAACTTTGGACCACAGCATTCATTCGATCACCTGCGGATTCCCCCTGCGTCCATCCAACTCCCAAGCTCACGATGAGTGCAGAAATGATCAGGGCAAGGAAGGCGTTGAGTCTAAGAATGATGATCATCCCAAGCACACAGATAATGCCGACCGCCAAGAGGATCACGGACGCCAGACTCTCCGAGTCAGAGGTAAAGCTAGCTGCTGAAGGACTCAGGTCGGCTTCCTCGCTCGATTCGGTGCCGGAGGGTTGAACTTCGGATTCGGGCGAACCGTCCGCCGTGTTGGTTGATCCCTCAGGGATCTGAGCAGTTTCGGTGGAAGTAGCATCCGACGAGCCGGGCCCATCACCGACGGCCTGCGAATCCAAAACACCAGCGGTTGTGTCGGGTTGCTGTGAAGCGGCCGCATCCGTTTGGGCCAGGGTGGGCGTAGTGACAGCAAGGAATGCTAGACAGAAAAACGCAATATGAAGCACAGGATACCAACGTCTCATGAATCATCTCCGGAACTGGCTGTGTAATCGCACCGAGCAGGTCTGGCTGCAGAGCTTCTATTTGGATCTCGCATGCCTTGCCGCGGGAGGCGTCCCGTCGTGAAGAACGGCCGTCCGTTGGCTCCCACAGTCGCCATTAGCTTAATCAAAGATGAACAGCTTTTGTGATCCGGCAATGACTTTTTTGTTCAGCCTCCCACCCGATCGAGGCCCTGATCGCCCAGCCGTGAAACTGTGCTGATGCCGGTCAACACCCTGTGACCATGAAACCGCTGTGAAACAGGCGTTCGGTCCTTGCGTTGAGGATGGTGGTGGGGAATGATCACAGAATGAACAGATGGCATAAAAAAAGGCAGCCCAGAATGGGGCTGCCTGATGAGGCTTAGTGATTCAACTTCATCGGACTAACCTGCGATTTTTAAGGTGGGCCGCCCTTTGTCTGCCAGCAGCTCCGGGAATCTTTCTACCTCGTCGGAATA
>JAAXIK010000529.1 GCA_012270385.1 Rubripirellula sp.
ATGTCTAACGAAGATTCAGCGAGTAGTACCGCCAACCAGAAGAATGGAAATGGCAAGAGAGCCATGAGTATCGCAGCGGGGGACAATCCGCAATGCGTCAGAGCGAGGAAACCATGTGGACATTTGAACCGAGTGTGGCTTGCAACATCTACGAATCATGGACCAGTCAGCGGTCGATCAAGATCCTACGAAATGAAAAACTTGATCGACAAAAGGGAGGAGTAATCAAATCCAAAAGCACTGCAAAAATCAGCTCGATTCGACTGCTCTCCGGCAAGCAGATTCGCGGCAAGGTATTCATCGACTGCACCTATGAAGGGGACCTGATGGCGGCAGCCGCAGTGAGCTACACCGTGGGACGCGAAGCCGCCACCACCTACAGCGAGTCACTCAATGGCGTGCAAGTGGGAAGAGCGGTTCATCACCAACTGGTTCGTGGAGTCGACCCTTACCAAATACAGGGTGACCCAAGTAGTGGCTTGCTGCCTCACATCGACTCCCAGGGCCCAGGAGCCGAGGGCTCTTCGGACCATCGCTTACAAGCCTACTGCTTTCGAATGTGCATGACAGACCATCCTGAAAATCAGATTCCCTTCCAAAAACCGGAAGGCTACGTGGAAGCATGGTATGAACTACTCTTCCGGAATTTTGAAGCAGGTGAGAAACGTGTTCCATGGCACATAGGACACATGCCGAATCGAAAAACAGATGCCAACAACAACCATGGTTTTTCCACAGACTTTATTGGCCAAAACTACGACTATCCAGAAGCTTCCTACGAGCAACGTGAAGCGATCATCGCGAAGCATCGTCTCTATCAACAGGGTCTATGTTGGACGCTCGCGAATCATCCTCGCGTACCTGAGAATGTACGCAACGAAGTCTCAAAGTGGGGAATGTGCAAGGATGAATTCCAGGACGGCCACGGTTGGCAGCAGCAGCTTTACATTCGGGAAGCGCGACGAATGATCAGCGATTACGTCATGACGCAACATCATTGCCAAGGCCTAGAGGTTGCGAATGACCCGGTAGGCCTTGCAGCTTACACCATGGATTCACATCATCAGCAAAGGTACATCGATGCAGAAGGCTTGGTACAAAATGAAGGGGACGTGCAGGTTGGTGGATTTTCTCCTTACCCCATCAGCTACAAATCGATTGTCCCAAAGCAAGCTGAATGCACAAACCTACTTGTACCCGTTTGCCTCTCCGCATCTCACATGGCATTTGGCTCGATTCGAATGGAACCCGTTTTCATGGTACTTGGTCAATCCGCAGCAACCGCTGCCAGTCTGTCCATCAAAGACCATTGTGACGTCCAAGAGATCTCCTACGAGAAACTTGCTCAGCGTTTAATTCAAGATGGCCAGATACTTGAGTGGACTGGAAAAAAATACAGTCCACCAAAACAAGGGATTGATCCTAAATCACTACGAGGCAGCGTGATCGATGACCAGCAAGCGTTGCGACAAGGCTTCGAACAAGCTGGCACCACCGTGTTCCCCTACATCTCAGATGGATACATCCACGATGGCAATACCGACAAAGGCGCACAGCAGGTAAAGTTCTCGTTTACAGTGCCTAAAACAGGGAACTATTCAGTCAGATTCGGCTACACCGCGCATGAGAACCGCGCAAGTAACGTCCCCGTGTCAATTACGCACCCATTGGGTACTCGTGAACTCACAATCAACCAGCAACTCACCCCACCGATCGATGGACTTTTCAAAGATCTCGGTACTTTTGCTTTCCAATCCAAACAAGAATATGTGATCACGATCTCTAACCGAGAAACCGATGGATACGTGGTCGTTGACGCGATTCAGGTTGTGCCTTTGGAATCATCACCCGAGTAGATCCGCGACCTTGTTCTGAGGAATTTTTTTGCCTCAACACTCTCGCGGTAAGTCTCGACTTCTCATGGAGCAAAGAATACAGCTTCTTATTCAGGCAAGGTGTTCATCAACCATTGAGCAGGAGGTCAGAGAAAAGGTGCGCTGGCGACCAGCAATTGAATCTAGTCAACCGTACTTCCCCACCAACTTTTACTGGGTTCCCAATCCGCTTCAAGCATCGCAGCATGACTTTTCTCTAACTGCTGCAATAACTGGGTTTGGATCCTTTGAAATTTAGCTTCCGTTCTTGCCGGATCATACCGCGGATCAGGCTCGGGAAACTTTGCTCCGACTGAGTCGAGCCAATGCTGCAACTGATTCGCCATCGCCGCCGTTCTTGCAGGAAAAGATCGAGAAAGGTCACTTTGCTCAAAAGGATCACTGCTCAGACGATAAAGTTCATTGCGTCCATCCTCGTAATAGTGAATCAGCTTCCATGGCCCCAAACGCAAAAGTGAACTCGGTTCTCCGCCTTGGTTATCGTAATGAGGATAGTGCCAATATAGAGGTCGCTCAGGAAGCGTACCGCCAGTAAGAAGTGGTACAAGTGACATCCCATCCACATGCTGCTCTGGCCGCAAAGGTAAATCACACAACTCCAAGATGGTAGGATAGAAGTCGGCACCAGTTACAGGGACCGAAGATTCAGAACCTGCTTGCGTCACCTTGGGATAGCGAATGTAGAAAGGCTCACGAATACCCCCTTCCCATTGACGCCCTTTGCCCCCGCGGAGCGGTAAATTACTTGTCGCGAATGCATCACCCGAAGAGACTCCACCATTATCACTCGTAAAAATGACGATGGTGGATTCGGTCAACCCACATTGATCCAACTTATCCAGAACTCGACCCACCGCTTGATCAGTGGTCTCGACCATGCCTGCGTAGACGGGATGATCTTGAACTTGTCGGACAGGCAACGTTCGATCTACTTTGAATCGCGACTGCCGTGGACTCAATGCAGATGCTTTCGCTTGATATTTTCCCCACAACTTCTTCGATGTCTGCACAGGTGCATGCACGGCATAGAACGATAACATCGCAAAAAAGGGTTCCGATTGATTTTGCTCGATAAACTTGGCGGTTTCATCTGCCAAACGCAGCGTCAACGACTCCCCATCAGGTCCATCCTCCATGTAAGGATTTTTATAAGGCGTAAAAAAACCACCCGGAGGACTTCCTCGATGATGCCCACCCACGTTGAGATCAAAACCATGATCCGTCGGTAGAGACCCTTCACCGCCAAGGTGCCATTTACCGGCAAAGAAAGTTCGATAGCCAGCCTCACCAAGAGCTTCGGGAAGCGCAACATCCTCGGCCGGTAAGGCATGCACATACTCCGCTGGCAACACCGGGTCTTCGCGTTTCCAATCCATCCCAGATCGTGCACCAATCCAGTTCGTGATTCCGTGCCTCGCAGTGAATTTCCCGGTCTGAATACTCGCTCGAGATGGACTACAAACTCGACAGGTTGCGTAACCCTGCGTAAACCGCATACCACCACGGGCGAGGCGATCAATATTGGGGCTCTCGTAAAAGGTGCTTCCCTCAACAGAAAGATCGTGCAGCCCCATGTCATCGACGAGGATGAGTAAGACATTGGGCCGCTTGGAGTTGACTGAAATGAATCGATCCGCAGCTCGGCAATCGCCCCGAAGAACACCCAGCACACCTACGAAAAAAACGAATAAAGAACGAACGCTTAGATATTGCATGGTGATGCGAAACCAAGGTAACCGGGAAACTAATCATGAAGGCGAATACAACGAGCAGATTTTGGCAACTCTCACCCAATGCCCTCAATCCTGAGTAGAGCTACACACATTTTCAGCCTAGCGTCTGCAAGATGGA
>JAAXIK010000121.1:0-3481 GCA_012270385.1 Rubripirellula sp.
GCAATGGGAGATGCGGAAAGCGGAGACGATGTTCTGATCAGTGGAGTTGCTCCAAAGCGGAATGGACAACGGACGTTTGATGCGGCAAATAGTATTGGTGAAGTCACCATCTCAAAGGGGAAGAAATCGGCTTCCCTCAGGTTGCTCGCAGTCGATGATCGAACTTTCATGGAGAAGGAGTCATTTACCATTGAGTTCGACTTGAACGACTCGGGTAAGTTCGTCAACGCTGAGGGGGAAGAAGTCCCGTCGAAACTGTCGTTTGAAATAGAGGATAACGACACCACATTGCTGGCACCTTTGACGATGCTGGGGCTGAAGGAAGGTGAACCTCTGAAAGGAGACAGGTTAGGAATTGCAGATGTTCAATGCGACATTGAAAAAACCGTAACTTTCAAATTTGAAGTGTTGCCAGACTCTACTGCTGTTCCAGTGACTGAGGGAATTGAAGGTGGTGATTATCGTTTTCCTCAGGGAATGGAATTAACCCTTGAGCCTGGTGACAAGGTTCTGTATTTGCCGATCAAGGTTGTTGATGATGACAAGGCCGAGCCAATGAAGGAGTTGCGACTGGCTTTTGATGACAAAGAGATCGGCATGTTAAAGATTGCTTTATCTGATGATGACGATCCCAATGCCCTTGAGGATGTGGGCAAGGACGTTGTCTTTCTGATCGCAAACGACGGATTAGTTGCGGATTGGGATAGGATAAAGACAGAGTGTCTGGGGCTGCTGAATAAGCCCGAACGATTTGAGCCGATCTCGAATTCGTTCTTCGCCGTCCATGATGCTAAGGCGGGGTCGGTGTGGGATCGTCTGGATGTCAAACGATTAGCCGATTACGACGTGGCCAAGTCCGCATTCCCACCGGGCACCACCTTCTCTTCCCAAATGAAGGCTGTTGTGACTGCGTGGGAGGAAATTGTGTCCCGACTCAACGGGAGAATCCCGCAGAGAGTCATGATCGTATGGGTCAATAAACAGGGGACGCCTGATATGGAACCGCTGCGAGCAACGCCATTCAAACTGAATGGACTCGGTAAGGAACAAGTGCTCAAGCTTGTCTGGTACGGTGGGAACGACGGAAGTGCCAATCCAATTCGGTTTCTTCCACTGCAGGGAACTGGACTTTACGGGAGAGTTATCTATCGAACGCTGAAATCATCGCTTGAGCAGGATTTGGAGTGAACGAATGGAAAATGTGAACCAGGAAGTTGTGGCCAGTTGGCAAAGTCGAGGGCGGTACAGAGGCTTGATAGCGCTGACTCTGTTTCAATTGCTTTTGATGGTTCTGCTTTTAGTGTGTGCGACTCTGATTTACCTGCAGATTAGAGAAGCGAATCAAAGAGCAGCCACTTCGGATGGTGATGGGGTGCTTGAAGTGTCGCCACCAGTCACAATAGACGAGCTGGAGAAGACACTGGATTCCCGGTTCACTTCGATTGATAAGCGTTTTGAGGTGCTAGTCGACGGAGTCGAAAAAAATATGGAAGCGGAGTTAAAGAAGGCATTTCGTTCCAATGCAGATAGTGCGCGAGGTCACCGTGAAATGCTCTTTAAGCAATATGCGGCTGATGAAGAAAAACGCAGGCAAGGCGAACAGATGGGTTTGGCTGCGGAAATAAGCCAGATACAGAATGGTCTCGGGAATGTGATTCGTGATCACAAGGCAGCGAATGCACAGTTGCGGTCAATCAGTGATGCAGCAGTTCATGCTACTGATGAGTTTCAGGCGAATGTCGAAAAAACGTTGGCAGGTTTTCGCAAGAGTATCAGCGAGATGGAGGAGCAGATTTCGGGCTACGGGCAGATCACCGAATCCTATCGCGAGCAAATCAGGCGTTATGGTGCCACGAGTCTGAGGCCCCAGTATACGCAATTGGTGTTCTGCCATACGGAAAAATCGAGAATGACTACGGAGTCAAGATATAAGGCACTTGGCGACATGTTTGACGATCAAGAGGTGCCCCACCTTTTGCAATACAAGGACTACGTTCTCGAAACCAAAATTGCCAGCGGAAGTTTTCTCCAAAATTGGGGAACTGGTCTTTCTGAAGGTCAGCCAATTTATCTTGATCGCTTGGTCAGCAAGTTTTTCACGGAATCTCCCGGCGGTGATGGATACAGGAAGCGGTTGGTCTTTGTGGCAGAGATCGATTCCGGATTCAGGCCTGGTCCTGCGTTTGCCGCCTGGTGCAACCTTAACAAGGTGGAAGTCTCAGTTGTTTTTGTTGTTCCACCGAACTTGAGCGACGTACTCAATTCAGCCGCCGGGTGGTTGCGGAAGTGGTCTGAGTTCTGCCAGCAGACTGGTGGGCAGATGGCAACTGTCTTCGTCTCGCAGAACAGCCCCCTGACGCAGGCGGACCAGAATAGTATCGGTTCATGCGTACAGCGAGCACTTCATCCAGTTGTTGGTTCAAAGAGATAATGGCCATGCTTAGGAAAGACTTGTTTTTAAGTTCGCTTGTGACCGTGCTTGTGTTGTGCCTTTCGCGATGCGCTCCGGCACAGGACGTGGTGATGCCAGACGGGAAGGAGCTGCCCACTGAGGTCATGCTTGATGAGGACGGGAAGAAAATGTTCTGTTGGGTTGCGTCCGAGGGCGAATTGCCGCTGGAGGAACCCAACGCTGATTCAGAGCCCGTGTTTGCCTCAAATAGCTTCGACTGGATGAAGACCATGTACGTCATGGCGGAGCACACGACAGACGAGGGTGATTTTGTGCTAGTTGCACAGCCGAGAGGTAATGATCGACCTCCGCAGGTACAGGGTTGGGTAAGGAAAGGCGTCTTGATATTTGGAGCAAATCATGCCTTGCGAAGTACCGAAGGGGGAAAGCTCTTTCAGAAGGTGAGGCTTTCGAATACCAACATAAGCCTATTGGACGCGCAGCAAACGAATAGCGTGGATGTGTCCGGGGTGCCGATTTATCGGAGCCCATCAAGTGAATCTGACCCAATCGACACCATTCAGTTGGCAACATTGTTTTTTGTTTACGGTGAAGCGAACGGATTTGTGTTAGTTGGCAGGAGAGAAGACTTCAGCTTTTCAGAGGGGCAGAAAAACGAACCTTTGTACAAGGATAATGTGATCCGAGGCTGGGTGCCCATCAATCGGATTGTCAGATGGAATACCCGTCAGGCGATGGCATGGAATTGGTGGGCAACTGGGCCCAACGCGAAATATCGGCGGGACACCCCCGGGATTGTATTTGGGCATTACGTGCCTGAACCCGGAGAGCAACCAAAACTTGATGAAAAGGCGTCTCTGAGTGCTGCCAATGATTACCTGGCGAAAGTAAATGAGTACTTGTTAGAAGTCGAACTTGGTGGGGGTGATGTTGGTTCAAGACCTGAGCCCAAGAAGGCTGATGTGCTGTATCGTGAGAAATTTGTACCGAACACAAAAAAGATTGCGGCTCAATTCCAGACGGTGCCTATGGATGTTCCGCAAAGAGGAGCGGGGGAAAAGATGAGCG
>JAAXIK010000121.1:3491-3743 GCA_012270385.1 Rubripirellula sp.
GTATAAGGTTGGATATTCTGCCAAGTTTTCAGATGACGCATTTGATATGAATGAATTGCAGGACAAACTTGCTGCAGTCAGGGCGGGAATTGGAAAACTCGACCTGATGATTTTGGTTGATCAAACGTCAAGCATGCGGGAAGTTTTTCCTCAAGTAGCTCAGGCTGTCGCGTTAATCTTTCGTGGTGTGATTAGTGGTGGTTCTCAGTACGTTCGGATTTCGGTGAGCTTCTATGGAGACAGAGAAGCGGC
>JAAXIK010000493.1 GCA_012270385.1 Rubripirellula sp.
AATTGGTCGATGTTCAGTGATTCTGTAGCAAACGTAAGTTTATCTGCTTCATTATTTCTGCGTTTGAAGTACTTCATACCTCGGCGTCGAACCTCATCCAATTCCTGTTCAACATCTGCCAGGGTCGCTACGAATATCTTCTGTTCACGGTGTTCCACCCACCGACCACGTACCTGATCAAAACGGTATCTCTTTTTCGACTCTCGACAGTCCACCATGTGATCATGGAATAGGTCATAGTGGCCACTGCACTTCCAAACTTGAGGGTGCATGATGATGGTGCTATCGAGTCCAACCATCTCAAATTGACTGGGAGCACCTTGCGGCGTTGCCAATTCATTATGGCCCGCAATCATGTCATGCCACCAAGCCTCTTTCAGGTTGCGTTTGAGTTCCACTCCGAGAGGTCCGTAGTCCCAAAAGCCTTGAACTCCACCATAGATTTCACTGGATTGAAACAAAAAGCCCCGTCGCTTTGCGAGCGACACGATTTTTTCCATCGATTTCATTGTTCGTTGAATCTGTCTGTTGATAGGTTGCGAGGCGGTGAAAGAATCTCGCAATAGCGAGACTTGGAGCAAAGAAGGAACTCTAATCCAACGTTCAATCGGGCGGTACTCAGATGTCCATCGGTTTCCCAACTTATCCTACTGGTAAGTACGGACTCGGGAATCCTTGAGAACTAATAACGCACGTTGAATCCCCCTCCATATGGGCTTCCGGGAGCGGCGATGCGGGTTGTGTTTTGGGCGGCGGGATTGCTAGATCTTCCCGCGAATTGCCGGTTCAGGCTCGCGAGCCTTTCCCAGGCTTGTGGTTGTTGGTTATTGATGGCAAGACTTCGTTGATAGTTCTGAATAGCTTGGGAATAATCACCCGATCGTTCACGAAGTCTTCCTAATGCCAGCCAGGCCCTGGAGTTACTGGCATCTTTCTGAACTGCATCTTCTAGGTATTGGAGTGCAAGTTCGGGGTTATTCGCTTCCTCATACAGTCGAGCAAGCTCAATCCTTGGTTCTGAGAAGTTAGGGTTCTGATTCGCCCAATTCTTCATCAGAGCAAAAGCGCGATCAGGGCGTCCCGTATCGATAAGCAGGACGGCTAGGCCGCGATGGCATTCAACATGGTTCGGCGAGTGGTCGAGGCATTGGTTGTAGAGCGCCTCAGCCTGATTCAGCATTTTTTGGTCTTTTTGCTCAATACCAAGGCGATGGTTTGTGGCTGCTAAATTGTAGTAGCCGTCCGCATTATCCGGGTCTGTAGCAATTACTTTCTGAAATTGTTGCAAAGCGGCTGAATATTGCCCTTGTTGATAGAGCCGAGCACCAATGGTGTTCTGGCCACTTGCCGCCCATCTGCACCCGCTGGCCGTTAGAATTAGCGGAATCACCAAAACAAGAAGTGTTTGAATGGAAAACATGCAAAACCTTCGGCTACTAACTTGCCGATACACTTTTTTGTGTACGAGCTGACAGTTCGTTCGCGAAACTGTGTGTTGATACCTGACAGACATGTGCAAACCCGGCCATGTGGCCGGCCTTTGTTTAGTTCTATGGAGGGGTTTTTGGTCTGTTTTTGACTAAAAAGTCCCTAACCTGGTAACGGTGACGGTAGCAACGGTTTGGTGAAAAGTGCAAGAGCGGAACTTTCTAGGGGTATTACCTGTCTCATATGGTCAAGGATTTGGTTCGGTGATGCCTATGCTCTGCATGGTTTCAGCAGATCCTCGCTCGGGGGGGATAAGTGATTTTCGTTGCTTCACCGAAGCATCGAACTACACTCCATGATTGGTTCTATCTTGGAACCGACCTAGGTTTTGCGGTATGTAACAAGCTAAACGGCGGATCAGTACCCCGGTGAGGGTCTTGATCAAGCGTACCGTACGGATTTACAGCATGGATCTGACGTGATTAATGACGTCATTTTCTGCATAAACATAAATGATTATCAGCCAACGGATGTTGGCAATTGCATACGAGGCTACTTGATGACTCTTCGTGACTCGAGTGATCGCAATCCATCTCGCAAAGTGAAACGCACCTTCATGGATCGCCTACGCGGAAAGCTTCGCAGGAAAGAGCGTCGTCTATTGACGGAATCTCTAGAGCAGCGTCAGTTACTTGCTGGCCCCAATCTCGTAGCAATTCAGTCGGATGAGACTCAGATCTTGACTGACAATGCAGTCTTGGATTCCTCGCCCCGTGAGCTTGTATTCAGATTCGATGATCGAGAGGCAATTGATCCAGCATCAATTGCGGGTGGGATTCAGATTATTGCGTCCGGCAATATTCAAGACGGTTTCGCCTCTGCGACATCCGATCTTGGCACCGAAGGTGCTGCTCTCGTTGAGTTTCGCGCCTTAGAGCGGGGTTTCTCTGGCGATGGGTTAAGAGTCTTGCTTTCCAGCCAAGACCAAGGGGTTGGCGGGGCGAGGGTCACGACCTCTGTCGACTCGGAAGCTCGGACGGTTTCGCTGCTCCTCAATAGTAATCCCGCAAATGAAGCAACCATCAGAGATGTTGTGCTTGCCATTCGTGATGACGAACAAGCCGGCGCCCTGATTGAAGCAACTCAGGTGAGTGGATCATCACTGACTGAACTGGGTGATGCCGTTTCTGACGGTGTGGAGGTAACCCTAGTCAGTGCTTCGGCATCACAAGTGGTCACCGACTTCGGTACGAACGGGCAAGTGTCCGTGAAGTTTGCTTCGACAACTCGAGGGGCGAGTGAAACTACGACCAGCGTCGTATTTAGTCGTTTGCCCCTGAATCTGCCTGCAGGGCAATTGCCCTACGTTTCGACAACTGGGAACCAAATTAGCGTCATTCTTGATTCAACTCCGGGTAAAGAATCAACCGTTCAGGATGCGATCGATGCGATCAACGCGAATGGTCAGTCAGCCAGCCTGGTGAGGGCAGATGTGCAGTCGGGTAACTCACAGGTAGTGATTTCCGATCTGAGTTTCTCACCGCTTCTCTTACTGCCTTCGAGCAGCAAGCTTGTTCAGCCTGGCTACGTCGGTCTTGGTGATAGTCCACACGAAGTCGTTTTTAGATTCCGCGAGACGCTTCCACAGGATGAGTACACCGTTCAAATCCTTGGAACCGGTGTTGATGCTCTGGTTAATGCTGAGGGTGAACCCTTTGCCGATGGAGAAAATTTCTCTCTGGATTTCAGTGTGAACAGTGTGCCGCAAGTTGCGGCAGTACTTCCTACCCCAGTCAGGCGACAGAACGATGGGACATTGACCTTAGAGTCTGATGTGGTGGAAATTCATTTCACTGAGCAGATGGATAACCCAACAGATCCAGATTTCTACGAGCTTATCTACACGAAGGATACCGCTGATACGTTAGATGATGTCTCGTTCCATCCAGAGGAAGTCACATACGACGCATCGAGAAAAGTCGCATCTTTGAAGTTTGCTCGATCACTATCCGATATGCGTGACCCTGCTGACCCCGACGTGATTCTCGAAGGTACTGTGCGTTTGCGTGTGGGTGAGAGTCGCTCCGCTCCCGGTGAACCATCAATGGTTGATGTTGGGGTGGGGAATGAACCTGGAGATACCTTCAGCAACTCGTACACTTTGGATAGCAATCTGCTCAACAGTGGACCAGGTGCGACAGAATCATTGGTCGGCAGCGGCGAGATTGTCAAACGAGAAGATGAGTACGATCGTGACTTCCCCGGGGGTGCCTACATGCCAGG
>JAAXIK010000416.1 GCA_012270385.1 Rubripirellula sp.
ACCAGACCACGATTGCGGTCGATACCGCTCCGCCCACGGCCATCATGATCAGGGTTTCAACGAAAACGCAGACTGTTCCATCGCGTGCCGGCACACCAAAACGACTCAAGGCGTTGGTCCGAAGGATCACAACAAGCGCCTTCCCGGGGAAGTATTTCCCGATGTGACCGAGAGTCTGCGAGGCGATAGAGACCGCGAGACGCGTAGACTGACCCAAAGACTTCAATGCAAGATGAAGTAGTACCCCGGAGGGTACCAACCCCAAGGCGTAAAGGACGGCGGATAGGCAGAGGTAATCCCAACGTAAATTGTTCAACGTAGGTCGAGAAGCAATCAGTTTCTCTCGAGCAGCGAGAAGATTCTTCCTGTCTACTTCTCGTATGGAGACTTCTAGGTTGGCATCTAGCTCAGCAATTTCGCGCTGGATTGCTTCCGATTGTTCGTTCCAACGAGTGACCGAGGTTTTAGCGGACAGGAAGAGCCCGACCAAAACCGCGAGAAAAATCAGCCACTTTGCTAACACTTTCAGTTTTTGATTCATGGGGGTCGCTCTCGTCATGCCTTGCCGTCTGTATTCTCACATCGATAGCACCCACTCTCCCCAACGGTAAGGGTTAGAGGAATGATCGAATCGGGAGCTCACCCTTTTAACCGAAACAATGCGGATGGGTTGCGGTGGGTTCGGATCGCCCGAACCGTCCGATATCATATATCATTAATCCAAGGCGTCCGGGCTCTCATCCTGACACCGACCTAAGTTTCACTTCACAGCGTTTCTTTTAAAGCGAATTCATGAACATGTCGATGGATGATCGTTCCGAAGACGAACAGATCAAGGGCAAGGCCGATTCGGAAAGCGAAGACACTCATGGGCCGGAGACCACCGAGGATGAAGCCGCCGAGACTAGCGAGAAAAGTGATCAGGGTGGAAATGCTCCTGTGCACAAGAGTGAGAACACGGTTCGCTCGTTCCGTTCAAACATGAACATCGCACGGCTGCTCTCCATCGTCATGCTGATCCTGGGGATTATCGCGGTGGGTGTACTTTTCTACCGGGTCATGGCTGGTTTCTTTGTGCCACTCTTTCTTGCCGTGCTGCTGGTTGTTCTCTTCAGGCCCTTGCACGAGTGGATTCTTCGAAGATCAAATGGTCGCTCTCGGCTTGCCTGCACAGCCACCACTGGGCTGATACTCGGAGTAGTACTCCTACCAATTATCATCGTGATCTCGATTGCCGCAGGGCAGTTCACCTCGATGGTCAGTCATGTGAATTTTGAGGATTTAACGGCGGCATTTCAGCGTGCTCGCCAGCAGTTTGGCGTTTCTCTAAGTCACCCCGAACAATTTAGGCGGCTGGATCAACTGGCGGACAGCGTTGGCGAACTAGACGATCGCGCCCTGCGTTCCGACAATTTCGCCGCACAGCAGCAAGTTCGAGAGGCTCTGCTTCTCATCGAGTATCTCCAAGCCGAAGAAGAGGGTACGGGCGATGCTGAGCTATCCGCCGAGTCGGCAAAAAGCAATCTAGAAGAGTTGTTGGTGGCAATCGAGGATCATGCACCCAGTGTGACAACAGATAACCCGAAGGAAACAGCTGCTACTTTGAACAGTCTTGCCAAACCTAACCAAAACGCGATCCAGTCGACCACAGTTGGAGAAGGGGGCATGGCACGTCAGCCCGCAGCCGCTGTTGTCAAATCGCCCCCTCCGGGCGAGGGTCCGACAACCCTGGTTGACCGTATCCGGGGAGAAGAAGCCTTTCACCGGAAGAGCGTCATTGCATCCGCGGCGATCCGTACCTGGATGCGGGAATTTCTTGGAGGCACATTTCTCAGTCAAGCAAAACTATTTGCCAATCCAAGCGCTGAGGATTTCAAATCGCTCCTTTCCCGTGCTAGGCAGTCGCTGCAACCTCGATTCGTCACATTTACCAGCGTCACGGGGAGCTTCCTTGTGGAAACACTGTTATCTCTCGTCGTTCTTGTGATCGCCGTCTATTTTTTCCTTCATGATGGTGCGGCCATGATCAAGACACTGATGAGGCTAAGCCCATTAGACGATCGATATGAAGAACGGTTGCTTTTAGAGTTCGAAAGAACAAGTCGTGCTGTGGTCCTTGCGACCGTAGCAAGTGCGATCGGTCAAGGCGTGCTGGCTTCCATTGCTTTCTACTTCCTGGGGTTCGAGTCAGTCATCTTCCTTCTACTGATCACGAGTATGATGTCCTTGATTCCTTTCCTCGGGGCTGCTGCGGTTTGGGTGCCCTGCGCCATCTACCTGGCGACCGTAGATCAAAGGTGGGGAGCTGCAATCTTTCTCGCGATATACGGGGCGACAGTCGTCTCCTCCATTGATAACTTCATCAAAATGTATGTCTTGCATGGACGCTCTACACTCCACCCCCTTTTCGCGTTACTAAGTGTCCTGGGTGGAGTGATTGTTTTTGGCCCCATTGGGATTTTAGTCGGTCCCATTGGGGTAGTTTTTTTTCAATCTCTCCTAGAGATTCTCAGCCATGAGATGGCCGAAAGAAAGGAAAGCCCGGCAGCGAATTCTGCGGAAAATTGAAGCTGGAAGCTGGGGCGAATTTCGCCTCGGGCATGGAGCCGCTTCATTCGCGCCTAAATCGCCTTTTAATTCCTGAGTGGACGGAAAGCCTCCGGAGTCGTTATGCCGATGTTCGTTTTGCGTGTTATATTTAAGTAAGACAGCTTCAGACAATTGTTTTAGGCCCATTCATGCACAAACAGTTTTCCTTCCAGCACGTTTGTATCTCACTCGCCGCAGCGGTTTTTGTGGGCACTTGGGTGATCGCTGATGAGAGACGAGCCCCGAAGCCTCAATTCGACGCCTCGGAGGGGGAGGGTGTGTTTTTCAAGAGCCTGAAAGTTGCGTTTCGCGGGCAGGTACCCGATCTAAATAAGATGAAGGCTGCGGAGGCACAGGCCGCAAAACAGACCGCAGCCTCCCCGACCGGCAGCCAATCGGAGGCGAGTGGTGGAAGCGATAACTGGGCGAAGCTGATTTCACCAGCGTCTATTGAGGACGAGGTAAAGAGGCTTCGATTGCATTATGACACGGTGGTGAGCACTCCTGGTGCCTTCAACAGCGGAGGTTACCTCGAAGCCCGACTGGACTTGTCAGTCTTAGCAACCCTTTTTGCCGTCATCGCTGACTACAGTGGCGATATACGCTGGAAGAAAGATGCACCCGCGGCCCGGGATTTGATAGCTCGCACCGCCTACAATTGCAAAGCAGGATCCACCCAGGTTTATAACGAGGCTAAGCTGCGGAAAGTCGACCTCGAGGATCTCGTTTCTGGCGGTGGGATCAGTGGTCGCGATGCGGAACCTCAAAACGATTGTACATCCATCGTTGATCGATCACCTTTGATGGAGTATCTCGAGCTTCTCGTTGAAACGTTGGAGGATGGTGTCAGGGATGAGAAGACATACAAAGATGAAGGGGAAAGCATCAAGCGGAACGCGGAGCTGCTTTCGATGGTGGGAGAAGTTCTTGTCCAAGAGGGAATGGATGAGGCAGATGATGAAGACTACACCGGGTTGAGTGATTCCATGACACAAGAAGCGACGGCAGTGGTCAAAGCACTAGGTCGGGACGACTACGCAGCGGTGAGGCAGGGTGTCGCAAAAATCAGACAACGCTGCGCTTCTTGCCACGACCAGATTCGATAGCGTCAAACCCTCTC
>JAAXIK010000418.1:0-3356 GCA_012270385.1 Rubripirellula sp.
ACCGGGAATGCGTAAGCTCGCGTGATGAAATTTCGTTGCCCGGGATCATACAACACGGCCTTTCCAGTTCTCTCAGCCATTGATTGCACTCCAACTATCCAAAACTTTTCGGATTCAGCTTAATCACAAGACTCAACCATCAAAACAACTCTAACAATGATGCGTTGACGGCCACAGCATCGTGGCAGAAAATAACCTTAGCGTCGAGCATAGCAATGACCAGTCCCGATTCAGTCTGTTGAGATTTCCAATGAAAGTCGATTCAATCAGCAAGAATCTGGGACGTATGCCGGCACCTGCTTTCAGTTTTTACTGCATCATTGCTGCCTTTGGAACCTACTTTTGCATGTATGCGTTCCGCAAACCTTTTACCGCAGCGACGTACGAGGGCCTTAGTTTTTTTGGAATCGGTCTGAAAACTGCTCTGATTGCTGCGCAGGTGGCTGGATACACGCTATCCAAATTTCTCGGTATCAAATTCGTCTCGGAGATGGCCCCAACACGACGTGCCATCGCGATTATCGGTCTGATCCTAGTCGCGGAACTCGCACTGATTCTCTTCGCTATCACGCCCGCACCATGGAACATCGTTTGGCTCTTTTTAAACGGATTACCCCTTGGGATGATCTTTGGGTTGGTGCTTGGTTTCCTGGAAGGCAGAAAAACATCCGAAGCGTTAGCCGCTGGCTTGTGCGCGAGTTTCATCCTCTCATCAGGGTTCGTTAAATCAGTCGGTCGCATCCTCATTGAAAAATATCAGGTGGATATTTTTTGGATGCCTTTCCTCACCGGATTAATCTTCCTGTTGCCACTCTTGGGATTTGTCTGGATGCTCGCACAGATTCCACCACCCTCACCAGAGGATATCCTGAAACGCACCGAGCGGCAGACGATGGACCGAAAGGACCGCCTCAGTTTTTTCCGGAGGCACGCTCCAGCTTTATCCATCCTTGTCCTCATCTATATCCTGCTAACTGTAGCTCGAAGCATTCGTGATGACTTTGCTGTAGAGATCTGGCGGTATTTAGGTGGTTCAACCACTCCATCCGTTTATGCAATGTCCGAGTTGTGGATCATGATAGGCGTCATGTGCGCCTGTGGCGCTTCTGTCCTCATCTCGAACAACCACGTTGCTTTCCTTTGTTCGATCGCTGGACTGACCGCCGGATTCGCCGTTACCTCGATCACTCTCGTCGCACAATCCGCTGATCTACTCAGCCCAATGCTTTTTATGGTCTCCCTCGGGTTTGGCATGTACCTGCCCTATGCCATCTTTCACACTACCGTGTTCGAAAGAATGATCGCCGCCTTTGCGGAGCGAGGGAACGTAGGTTACCTCATTTATTTGGCCGACGCCGCAGGTTACCTCGGCTACATTGCGGTATTGGTTGGAAAGAATCTCTATGCCGGAAAGCTGAATTATCTCGCTTTGCTGAAAATGTCATCGCTCGCGATCGCAATTACTTCCATGTTTCTTACGATTTGGCTATTTTTCCATCTCAAAGGTAGGCTTTCTGCGGCACCCTCATCACCGGGAATCGAACAGTGAATCTAAATGCTAAGCAAGCTGACCTCCTCGTGATTGGTGGAGGCATCCTCGGAACGTTCCACGCCTATCATGCAATAGAAAAAGGACTTCGCGTGATCCACCTGGAGCGACATCAAGCTCCGATTGGCGCAACGGTTCGGAACTTTGGCCAGATCGTACCCTCCGGGATGAATACCTTCTGGCAACAACTTGGAAGAGAGAGCCTGCGGATTTACAAGGACCTGCAGACTGAAGTCGATCTGACCGTGAAGGAAGAAGGTAGCATTTATCTGGCTTCCAACGCTGAAGAGCTGGGACTTCTCGAGGAACTGTCTCAAATCAATGAACAAAACGCTTACTTGTCGAAAATGCTCACCAAAGAGCAATGTCACGCTCGCTTTCCCAGTCTGAATGAATCCTATTGCGTTGGGGGGCTTTTCTTTCCGGAGGAGATCTCAGTCAACCCACGGGTGATGATTCATCGTTTGCATCGACACTTACAGGAACACCCTCTTTACCTCGGTTGCTTCGGTGAGGAAGTGAACGAACTTGAGGTGCAAGCTGATGGAACTGTTCAGGCCACCACTACCAAAAACGGAGCCTACACAGCTCAAAAATCGATTGTGTGTGGTGGGACCGAAATCCGAACCTTGTTTCCTCAAACGTTCCTCAGCAGTAACCTCGAGATCGTACAACTTCAGATGATGCGAATTGCTGGAGACAAGACAGTGAGCCTACCTGGGAATGTTCTTACCGGCTTAACGATTCGCCGCTACGAAAGCTTCCAAGATTGCCCGTCTTGGGGTGAGACCATCGACAACTGGGACCCCGACCCATTCCAGAAAGAGTTTGGTATTCACATACTCTTTAAACAGGAATCCGACGGGAGCATTCTTCTTGGTGACTCCCACGAGTACGCGAAAGCGGGCGACGAAGGGATACTCCCGTTTACCAATCGATCAGATATCAATCGATTCTTCATCGACGAAGGCAAACAAATTTTTAACCTACCTAGATGGGACGTCACCGAGACCTGGCTCGGTAGATATTCCCAGACCTCCGATCCTCGTGGAGTGGTGTCAGAAACCATTGATGATCATATTCACTTGATCACCGGAATTGGTGGAAAAGGCATGACTGCGGGACCCGGATTCGCAAAGGCACAAATCAAAGAGATTTTCAATGATTAAATTGGTTGTATTCGACATGGCTGGCACCACCGTCGATGAAGATAATGTGGTCTATAAAACGGGCCGTAAAGCGATCAATTCCTCAGGATATAGTTTTACCCAAGATGAGGTTCAGGCGGTCGGAGCGGGCAAGGAGAAGTCGCAAGCAATCCGTGACGTTCTCGCACTAGACGGGCACACTCACAGCGAAGATGAAGTCCATGATATTTTCAGCAACTTCAAATCCCTTCTAGCCGCCGCCTATCAAACGCTCGAGGTCACTGAACAGCCAGACACCACGGCAACCTTCAACCAGCTTCGCGCAGCAAACATAAGGGTCGTCCTCAATACCGGTTACGACCGGACAACCGCCGAAAGCTTGATCAAAAAGATCGGTTGGGAATCCGGGAGGGATTTTGATGGACTTGTGACGGCCAGCGACGTCTCAAACGGTAGGCCGGCACCCGATATGATTCACCATGCCATGAAACTTACCGAGGTTCAAGATCCTTCGCAGGTGGCCAAAGTAGGCGACTCACAAATCGACATCGATGAGGGGAAGAATGCCTCTTGCGGGCTTACCGTTGGAGTGACGACAGGAGCACAAACCCGGGAGCAACTGGAATCGGTCCAACCCCGTAGCGTCATCGACCACCTAT
>JAAXIK010000418.1:3366-3708 GCA_012270385.1 Rubripirellula sp.
AGGATCACTTCCTTCACCAGAAGAACCACCACAACAACCTAAAGGAGCTGCTCCCTCTCCTCGCACGCAACACACCCGATGCTTAATCGGGATCAGCACCTCACCCTCCGAGATTTCAGGGTGGGATCAGAGTGAATCACTTGAGCCACTCGGGAACTCCATCTATTCGAAAGCGATAGGTGGAATGATGAGTTCCATCCCGTAGAGAGCGTCCCCAACCAGGGAGTCGCTATTGTACTCCTCTACGGTAAGGATTTTGCCCTCCTTGAAATTAAACACCCACGCGTATCGATTGTTGTACTTACCAAAGCGACCTTTAGCTTTACCCTCTTGGATCACCAC
>JAAXIK010000281.1:0-11711 GCA_012270385.1 Rubripirellula sp.
GGAATGGAGATGGACATGGACATGGACATGGGCGCAGGCATGGAAGGCGGAATGATGATGGGAATGGGGATGGCAATGATGGGCCGCGGTGCTCTCGAAGCAGATCCAGTCGACTACAAACTCATCCGATTCTATGACTTCGCTGGCTTCAAGAACTCACCGCAGTTCGGGCGGAAATACGTCTACCGGGTCCGCTATGCCGTGAACGATCCGAACTTCCCCTTCGCGGAAACGCTTCAACCTAAAGTCAGTAGCATGGCACCCGACGTTGCAACGCGAGTGCAAGATCTGATGGCTTCCGCACTCAAAGATGGCAAACGTACCTTCCGTCGCTGGAGTGATTGGAGCACAGCAACTCAACCCATCGGTCTACCGAGCCTCGAGCAGTACTTTGCGGGCCCAGTGGAAAGAGGATCAATCAGCACTTGGAAAGTGGCCGGAAAGGACGTTGAGTATGCACGTGATGAACCGAAGGCGAAAATCCTTGCCTCCCAGTATGACCTCAAGACAGGCGCTAGGATTCCTATGCAAATTGAAGCTACAGAGGGAACGGTCCTGAGCCAAAAAGCGGAAACTACTGATGTGGTAGACCCAATCACATTAACCGTGAAAAAGATGACAGATGCTGAACTCGTCAGCAGCACGACAATCGTCGACCTCGAGGGTGGGACACCTTTGGCCATCACAAAGGACCTGACGGCCCCCGGTATGATGTTGTTATTCGATCAGTCGGGCGAATTGACAGTTGCAGATGAGGGGACGGATCAGCATATGTTCCGCACCTACACCTATGCTGAAGAACGAGGTGAGTGATCCTTTCATACTGGGAAATCCATTTCACCTGTTGGCATATGCAAACTTAGAGCCGACTCACCAAGCCAGGTGGGTCGGCTCTTTTTCTAGCTTGAGCTCATTCGTAATGTGAAAAGACTACCACTCCCCAAAGGACAGGAAACGGACGTAGTATCGGTAAAGTTGCAGTATTTCTTTCGCCGTCTCTCCTTGCTTTTGGATAATCAACGTGCAAAGAGGTTCACCTCGTTTAACTGATGTGGGTTCTACTGGGATATCATGCAGAGTGGCACTGGGTGGCAAATCCTCAGGAAGGCACTGTGGATCAAATAACTGATCCCTTCGGGCAAAAACGATTCGTTTGATGAAGTAGTCGGGGGCTAAAGTATTAGCCAGACTCTGTTGAACCGAAATACCATGGATTGACTGCGACAGAGATGAGGCGGCAGCCTTCTGCATATCGCCATCATTGGATGAGCATTGAATTCTCGCAAGAAAAGCAGGTAGCGGAGCCCCTGCTATCGCTTCGACTGCCCAATCCATGACGGACTTGAACGGTACTTCCACCTTGGCATGGAGCAGTTGGCTACGCCATGACCTCTCAACCAATTCCAATGAACCGCTCCACCTCGCATTGACTTCAATTAGAAAGGGTTGGGATGAAGTACCCATGATCCAATCAAGATTGAATACGCCACGATACCCTGTTTCTTTTACCAACTTGCTACCTATCGAGAGAATCTGTTGCTGGATCGGATCCTCGAGAAAAATAGGGCCCGAAGATCCGTTGTAGATGAAAGGTCGATCCCCAACGCGTGTGAAGCTTCCTCGGTAAGTTCCCAGCAACGCAACTTCTTTTCCATTACTCAGAAAGCTCGAACCCAGTAGTCTACCGGAGATCCATTTTTGCAAGATTCCAGGTCCATGAATCTGCATCAGCTCACTTAAAAGTTGCGGATCTGGTCGCCGAGTTGGATTGGGAAGGACCCAATTGACACCAAATCCACCGCATTGATCCCGCTGTTTAAAGAGGTAGGTGTTACTTTCAGAGTGATTTCCTGAAACCTGAAAGTTAGCTGAGCCCGATTCACCAACACCCCAGGATTCAGGAAATCTCATCGGTGTACCCAGACAGGCATTTCGCAGGGTTCCGGAGTCCTGCATCTCTCTAGCAGTCCGCAGCTGTGAGAGTTTTTCATTCGAAAGAGGGAGCCGATTCAAAATACGTTCCAGCCCTCGAATCCCACCCACAACCAAAAAGGGCATCGAATGCAACCAGGATGCAAGTTGCGACCCAAATTCGGATTGGAATGCTTGGGGGTCAGCATCGAGATCCGGCAGGCGGAGATACGCATCAGAAACCTCGAGAGTATCCTTATCTCCAAACCGATCAACGGCGAAAACCTGAATCCCCGCTCGTTGAGCTGACTGAGCGGCGGCACGCACAGATGCTCCCAAAAGGCAAAGTTTTCGGGTTGTTTGATCGCCGAGGTGGCCGGAATTGCCAAACGGGGGATCTTTCGGCTTGGCGGGTGCTTGCATCGCTGGCAAGGTTTGTTAGGTTCTTGCTTCGGGTTAGTTACAGAAAACTCGACTAATTCACACACAAAAGATTCATGACGGCCACTGGGATGTAATGGAATCCCGTGGACTCGCAATTCAGCAGTTTACACTCGACATTGCCATCACAGCAAACCTCTCTGATTTGCGTCAGAGTCTTTGAATTTCCACTTTTTATTAGTAGGCACTTACATGCAGTTTTATATCGGTGAAGCACTAGTTGGTGACGGTAATGAAGTCGCACACATCGACTTAATGATCGGTAGCAAGAGCGGTCCAGTCGGAACTGCTTTTGCCAATGCACTATCCACGCAAAGCGAAGGCCACACTAACTTGCTGGCTGTTTTGGAACCCAACGTTGCTGTGAAACCAGCGACCGTGATGATCACCAAAGTCACCATCAAAGGGATGAAGCAAGCTGTTCAAATGTTTGGCCCTGCACAAGCAGCAGTGGCTAAAGCAGTTGCAGACGCGGTCGGCGAAGGCATCATTCCAAAAGATCAAGCCGAAGACCTTGTCTGTGTTTGTGGTGTCTTCATTCACCCAGCAGCAGAAGATGACGAGAAAATCTACAACTATAACTATGAAGCGACCAAGCAATCGCTTATCAACGCGATGGGCAGTAAACCCTCTGCGGATGAAATGTTAGAAAAGAAAGATTCTGCTGCTCATCCTTTCAAAGGTTTCTAGACAGCGTTTTCTTGACGATCTAAATAAAAGGCTTTCCGGTTCCCACAACCGGAAAGCTTTTTTTACAACCCAACCCCTACAAGTCCCTCCACCTTGAGGCCGGTTATCGCTGAAATAAAACCGGATACCTGCATGCCATCACGAATCCTCTTACAACTCGATACGGATCCACATCCAAGCTCCTTTGACTCGGTTGTGGCAATTGACTCGGGTGTCGACCATCTCTTGCAATATGGCAATGTGCAAGCGGAATCCGTCACCTCTCTTGTCCATGGTGCTATGTTCACACGAGGTGGTGAAGATCTGAGTCAAACAGCCATCTTTATTGGTGGATCGAATGTTCACACTGCAGAAGAGCTGATGAAATCGGTCTCGAAGGTATTCTTCGGACCGGTGCGTGTATCGGTGATGCTAGATGCAAACGGCTGCAACACCACTGCCGCAGCCGCAGTCGTTGCTGCGAGTCGCCACATCTCACTTCGAAACGCCACTGCACTTGTGCTCGGTGGAACGGGTCCCGTGGGGCAACGCGTGGCACAACTGCTTGCTTTGGATGGAGCGAAAGTCACACTCACGAGTCGTACACAGACGAAAGCAGATTCGGTTTGCGCAGAAATACAAAACAGAGTGCAGGACGCACCCAATCTGACGGGAATGACCTCGGAAACCCTTCTTTCAGATCCCCATTTTCTTAATCAGCAACAGATCATCATCGCGTGCGGAGCTGCTGGCGTTGAATTGCTGAATGAAGATCAGATTCAGAAACTTTCGAACCTCAGTGTCGCGATTGATCTCAATGCAGTTCCGCCAGCAGGTTTAGGTGGAATAGGAGTAGCCGATAAAGCGAAACCCATTGCGTCGGGTGTGGGATATGGAGCCATCGGAGTTGGCGGACTGAAGATGAAAACCCACCGAGCTGCAATCGCTTCACTTTTTAATTCCAATGACCAAGCGCTTGATGCCGTTGAAATCTACAAAATAGCAAAGGACATCGGATAGCCCGGAACCTATTTCTCGATCCACCGGGGGATATCTCCAGAAAAGTTCCTCAGTGTCATCAGCTTGAAGTGGTGAAGATAAAATCTTCTCGCACCAGAGGACGTTAGCGTTCCCCGAACCAAAGCTCTGGCGTCACAAACTCGATACTGTTCCCTGCAGGATCACGACAATAAATGGAGTGACCACCACCAGGCCATGACACTTCGGACTCAATAGCAACTCCGAAGGACAATAATCGATCTCGGGTGCTCTTCAGCTGATTAGCCGGAACGGAAAATGCGAGATGCCCAGCGCCCTCTGCACCGTGCTTGGGTATTTCATTACCGGAAATCATGATCGTTTCTGATGAGGTTGCTTTGGCACAAAACAACAGTAGCATTCCTCTAGAAAGTCGATAAAAGCGGTGCCTTCCAGGCTGATGGGAAAACAGAGTCAAACCGAGAATGTTCTCATAAAAATGGCCGCAGGAATCGAGATCTTCGCAGTACAGAATACTTTCGAGAATTGCATTCGGGGGTTCATAGGCATGAACATGATTCGAAGATCTCAATCCATCAACCTTTGAAATTTAGAGATTGTTTCTTGAAAAGGAATGACTCATTCATTTGACGTTCTATCAGTTTCCCGCAATGTCGATTCAAAAAAACGAATCGAACGATCAATAATATCTCTCATCGGCTCTCGTGCTCCCCGAAAGCCATGATCCCCATCAACGACCACGTGAAGCTCCGTTTGCACGCCTGCTTTCCTTAAGGCTGCATCCAATAACTGACTCTGGCTAAGAGGAACGAGTCGGTCTTTAGATCCATGCAAATGGAGAAACGGAGGATCCCCTTCGGTGATGTATGTGATTGGGTTCGCTCTTTGAACTAAGGTTACATTCTCCTGAATGGCTCCACCGATAAACCTTGACTCGGGAGAATCGGGAGCATCATGGTCAATCGCGCCCTTTACATCATTCATTCTCAAAAAATCACTCGGTCCAAACCAATTGCACACGGCTTGGACTCTAGAAGACACCTCTTTCGAAACAGGATGTAAATCAAACGTTTGGTCATCTCCAGTTGTTCCAAGCATTGCAACCAAATGACCACCGGCAGAAGAACCCCACGCACCTATGCGAGCGGGGTCAATTCCGAAACGATCGGCATGTTTTCGCAGAAAGCTAACCGCAGCTTTGCAATCCACCACTGCCGCCGGAAAGGTGGCTTCACCGCTTAAACGGTATTCGACCGATGCAACTGCGAACCCCCTGGTCAATAGAATCTTTGAGGGACCCGCGCCGTTCTTGGATCCAGATTTCCAGCCCCCTCCGTGAACCCAAACCACTAGAGGAAGCTTGGATTGTGTAGGAGGACGGTAGAAATCAAGATGCAACTCTCGATCCCCTACCCGCTCGTAGACGACATCTCGCTCCACTCTTGTTCCGGCAGGAACTCGCTCGCGAGTGGATCGCGACTCAACGCGTTGTCCCTGCAAGGACTCACCCCAAGCCATGATGACTCCTAAGCTAAGGCAGAGCAGCCCATATCGAAGCACCCTACGCAGTACCATAATCGCTCTCTTCATGAATCTGAAAGGGAAGACGTGTTCGTACCCGTAGTCTACAGGTTATCAGTCATCCCTGTGGCCACAAAGCAATAGGGGAACGGGGAAGATCTAGAATAGGATTCAGAAAAGGTAACCACTCTAACTGAAGAAACACGTCTCAGAGTGTGCAAGTGACATTGAATCACGGCGATGTCATTTTCTTCTGAAGATCATACCTACGATTGAAGAGCTGAGGGTCGAACGGGTTATGAACGACCGGTAGTCGAGACGGATAAACCTGAGCCTGATTAAAGAAAGCATCGGCTCGATCGTCAGAAATCGAGGCGAAAGCATCACCCGGGGTGGAATCCATACCCAATGCATCCAAGGGCTTATCCTTTTCTTGTTGGTTCGCTCTGCTCGTACCGATTCTATCTGCTGATTGGTACTGAACTGGGTTAGCTTGAGATTCCAAATTCGATCGCAAAGCTACGATGCTGTTAATCCAGATTGAAAGGTGCTGAATCGCAGCAGAATTGCGCGCGGTCAATGCAGGTTTTGCACCGCCGTGTGCCTCAATGGCCATCGCATACAGCGGGCTCTCGGATGGCTGTGCGTAGTCGATCTGCTTGATCAATTCATTAAGATTTTCACGTGTCACGCTGGCGGTCGCTCTGGATCCTCCTGCGGGCAGACGCAAATTCCACTCCGTGCTCTGAAATCCACCCGACCCGATTCCATGACAGAGACCACAACGATTCACTAACATGGGTTGTATATGGGAGGTGAAATCTCTCAGTAATTTTGAGTTGGGCTCGAAAGCAAATTCGGGATTCTCACTGGAGCTCAAATCGTTGACTGAGTCCTCTCCCATTGAGAGCGAATGGCTGGGATGGCCAGAGGAATCTGACACATCAGAAGTAGAGCTAGCGAGTACGACATCTTCCGCTTGATTGACTTCCAATTCACGGAGCATCGATTGATTCTTCTGTGCCCATTTTCGTTTTAATTCCTTCTCCACCAAATCGACCTCTGCGTTTACGGGCACAAGCCTCCGCATGGCAAGAATTTCGTGGGCAGCCAGATCATAAAGTCCATAGCGTAAACACCAGCGAGCGTCGCGCAACATTGCCGAGATATCATTTTCTTGGCGGTGATCCACCCGATAACGATAGAGGTTTTGAAGTGAATCAGCCCAACACAGAACCTGATCCTGTTTCAGTTTGATCTCGCTGTCCCGACTTGTCTTGATAAAAACGAAAGGTCCTACCTGCCGAGCCAAACCAAACAAGACATTATCATTATGAAGTAGAACACATGGTTTCTCAGGAACTAAACCTGACTCATTTGCGCGAGAATCACCTGAGTTTGAGTGAGCAAAATCTTTTACTTCAAATGCATTCTCTGCGCCTCTGATGTTGGTGGCATCTTGAACCAGCAAACCACCCAAGATGAAAATCCATGAGCGAACAACAGCTATTTTCTTTGAGGCATCTTTCATACCTCGGGAGTACCATAAAACGGCTGAAATCGTCAATGTGAACTCTGCCTCTGCAGGCGAAGAGGAGGCAATCTACAGGCACGCTGGTGATGATTGGATAAGCCACTCCAAATGGCAAGAAAATCCACGATGACAGGATGTGAAACAAAGTTTCACATCGTGGAGACTCTTTCTGGACAAGCTCACCGTTATTTCACGACTGGAACCTCGCCAAAAAACGATCTCCCTCAACAATCCCCCGCATGGAAAAAGATAGCAATCGTCTTGAAAAACATCCGAGAAGGGAAGCGTCCGCGAAGAAATGGTCTCGGAGCATTGATCCATTAGATTCCAAACACGATAATCTGCTGTTCACTTAAACAGGTTGAGCATTTCTCCACGACAAACATCACCTCATTGGCAGACTGAATATGAAGAAAAACTGGATAACAGCACTCTTGCTGCTCTTTTCATTGGCGGTATCCACAAGCAATGCAGCTGAATACCTCAATGGAATCAAATGGAAATCACCGGCAATCGTGACTCCGGGACAAACCGACGCCATGCCACCCTCGGATGCGGTAGTATTATTTGACGGCAGTAATTTGAAGGGCTGGAAGAACGGTGAGAACTGGACGGTAAAAGATGGAGTTGCCTACAGCGGGAGGGGGAAGATCACCACACTCGAAAGTTTCGGAGACTGCCAACTGCACATCGAATGGAAAGCTCCTGAACCTGTTAAAGGAAGCGGCCAAGGACGAGGTAACAGCTGTGTCTTCCTCATGGATCGATATGAAATCCAAGTTCTGGATTCTTATGAAAACGAAACCTATCACGATGGACAAGCGGGAGCCATCTATAAGCAAACGCCTCCTGCTGTGAATGCCATGCGTCCGCCATCTCAATGGAACAGCTATGACATTTTCTGGACGGCTCCCCGTTTTGATGACCAAGGCAAGCTCGTTTCACCTGCATATATCACGGCGATTCACAACGGAGTCTTAATCCTTAATCATTTTGAATTGAAAGGGGACACTCCTTATCACCGTCCTCCGGCTTATAACGCTCATCCACCCACCGGACCTATTTCTCTTCAGGACCATGGCAACCCTGTTGGATTCCGAAATATCTGGGTTCGACCCTTCAAATCCGCTGAAGGGGAACAGGTACGGGATCCGTATATCAAAAACGGTGATAAAGAAACACCGATCCAGCCCTAGGGTGCCACGCATGCTTGGCTTCTTTTTCCGTCCCGGAGCGTGCAAGACTGAAGCTTATCTTCCTAAACCCGTCATGGGTACTCTGATTCCATTGACGGGTTTTTTGGTAATTCTGCTCCAGCTGGAAGCTATGAAAGCAGTTGAGCAGACAACTCGGTTTCACAAGCCTGAATCAACTGACTGACAAGTGCGTCAGCTTGGTCGCCACTCAGGGTAGCATCATGACGCTGCAATGCTACTGTCATGAGAACGCGTTTTCTATCTTTGCCGTCCTTCTTTTCGTCGCGATAAGTTTCGCGATAGGTAAGGTTCGCAAGGGATTGTCCAACTGCATTCTGCACGACTCGCTCCATCTCACGCCATGCGACATTTTCCGCTACAACGAAGTTCAAATCTCGTTGAACGGAAGGAAACATACTGATCGCTGCTTGCTGTGGAACGAGTCGAGTGTGCTTTAACAAGACATCAAGAGAGATCTCCGCTGCACAAACCGCATCGCTTAGCTTCCACGACTTGAGTACTTTTTTATCGACCAGGCCTAGGTATCCAGCTAACTCATCTTCAAGACGCAGCTCCACACATCCACGCTTCGCAAACCCCGCACGATCAGTGGGAGTTACATCGAGTGTGGCTTCCACTCCAAGCCGGATGCAAAGGGTTTCTAAAATACCTTTGAGGGAAAAATAATCTTTGCCAGTGATCATCGCCAAGGAATACTGCTCACTTGGTAAAGCGTCTTCGCCTTCATTGGGGATATAGAGGTGTGCGATTTCGAAGAGATCTGCATGCAAGCTAGCAGACGCCCAGTTCTTAGCTCTTCCCTCCAAAAGACTTGGGATCAAACTGCGTCGAAGTGTCTTTGCACCTTTGAGCATCGCCACTTGCGTCTTCAAAGCCTTTCTCTCAGTCCATGGGCTGACCGCAGAATCAAGTTTTTCAGTCACCACACTCGGGGTCATCGCCTCGCTGATACCTGATGCCGTGAGGACATGGCGAATTCGACTCAACGTGGTATCGAAAGGTCTTTTGGCGCTCGGTGCAACGGGAATCGGTGAATCATCCGGAATCTTGTCATAGCCATGGATTCGTGCAACCTCTTCGATGAGATCCGCTTCGCGAGTTAAATCGTGTCGCCAGGAAGGTGGAGTGAAGGCGGTACCCTCTGAATTTGAGGCTCCGGTTTGACATCCCAGAGCCTCTAGGATCCGAGTAATCTCTTCCTGGCCAAGTTGAATCCCCAGTATTCGCTCAAGCTGACTCACTCTGAGCACGACCGGTTCTCGCCCGCTAATTTCTGGCGCAGTGTCAATCATTCCTGTAGCGATGGTTCCGCCGGCTAGATCCACAATCATCTCGCATACGCGTCGACTCGCCCATTCCACGCCAACTGGATCCACCTTTCGTTCAAATCGATAGGAAGATGGACTATGCAATTTTAATTTCCTGGCCGTACGGCGGATCGATAGAGGAGTGAAAACCGCAGACTCAATCACCAAATCCGTTGTCAAATCACTCACCTCAGATTTAGCTCCTCCCATCACTCCGGCCACAGCCGAAGGCTCCATGGCATCCGCAATCACGCACATGGAAGGATCCAGCTGATATTCCTTATGATCAATGGCTTGCATTTTCTCACCGTCACCAGCCTGCCTGACGATGATCTTGCTGTTGATCAGCTTCGCGTAATCAAATGCATGCAGAGGTTGCCCACATTCCATCAAGACATAGTTGGTCGCATCCACCACATTATTGATGCTCTGATAACGCTCAATCGATCCATCAATTTTCTTCTTCCAGAATACGGATTGCAGTGCCTCGACCAGCCATTCTGGACTCGGTCCGACTTTGACCCCTTGAATGACTCTAGCTGTGTAACGTGGGCAGGCCTCCACAAATTGATTATCCACTTCAAGTAGATCGTGGATGCTGGGGCCTTCTTCTTTGATCAGGGGTGTTGGGAAACGTGTCTCCAAATCAAATAGGACACCGATTTCCCGAGCCACGCCAAGGTGCCCAAGACAATCTCCACGATTGCTCGTGACTTCGAGGTCAATCACGATCTGATCATCGATGACATCAGTGGATTCGTGGTTCAAACCGGAAAGGCTGAGTCGTTGCGCTAACTCCTCGTGTTCCATCGGGAGGTCGATGTAGTTGGCAAGCCACTTAAGGGAAACAAGCATGATTGGACGAAAATACGAGTAATCAGAATAAGAGATAGCACAATTTATCGAATCCTTGCCGTAAGCAATACCGCGAAATGGAATCCACCAAGTTTCTTTGCTCAAACCATGTGAATGTCCCAAATGCTCCGAAAAATGGGGTCACGCCGTCGAAAATCATCGTGGAAATCTGCGAAACTCCCGAGAATTAGCCAAATGTAGCCAATGTTTCTGTCTGAGGTGCTACTATCGATTAACCGTGTTGGCTCTTAAACTGACCTAGCCATGACGGCTCATCGATCCTCCTTCACGCTCACAGTGATCCATGCCCCAGTCACTCCAATGCCCCCGATGTAACGGATCCGTTCGTGTTCCGGATAAAGCTGCTGGGCGCAGAGTGAAATGTCCGCATTGTCAGGGAACTTTTCTCGCACCTGGTATCGATCTAACCAAGCACGACAATGAAGAGGATTGGCTCTCCCTTGATGAACCGACACGCACTGTGGAGACGAAAATATCTCGAGAGCGTAGGACGCAGCCCCCAATTCAATTGTCGCCTGAACAAAACATACTGGGTGATGATTCTTTAGCAGGGTCATTTTCGGAACCACCTAATCTTCCCAGCGATAGTTCTGAGAAGGCAGCCAAACAAGCGGAAAAAACGGACACGGATCACGACTCGCCGAGCGGAATGGATACGGATCTGTTCTCCGAAATAGACGGAGGAGCAACAGACGAGGAATTTGTTCTCAAGCTGCCGGAAAAATCGACACCTAAGTCTTCGCCGAAAACAGGAAATCCAACATCACTCGATTCAGGCTTTCTGGAAAACGAGGAAGCTCTACTCAGGGAGTTCGCGGCGGACGAATTTGATGACTTCACTTCTGACTCTGAACCACTACCCTCGGTGACTCGATCCAATCAGGCGAAAGGTATTGCAGGGCAACCCGGATCAACAGGTAAAACACCAGCAAAATCGCAACCGACTAAAGAAGCTCAGCCCGTTGAGTTTGCAAGTGAGTATCGTGTCACCTGCACCGTTTGTGGCACTTACACCTACGCTAAGGCAAACCAAGCAGGCAAAACGACAAAGTGTGGTGACTGCTTCTCCGATATCCTGATCCCATCTCCACCCAAGATCGAAAAAAAGCAGATGCGGCACCTGGATCTGGTAGAAACTTATAGCATTTAATCACGCGCGAAGACGAAGCGACGTCCGGGCTCTTTGCAAAAATCGACCGATCTCGAGATTGAACAAGAAAATATAAGAAAAGGTGA
>JAAXIK010000281.1:11721-18393 GCA_012270385.1 Rubripirellula sp.
AAGAAGATCATGGACCTGGATCAGGTAGAAACTTTTCGATTTGAATCCAGCCCGAACACCGAGCGAAGGCCGGACCCTTTTCAAAAATCAGCCGATCAGCTTTTAGAAGAAGCGGAACGTGCCGAGGACGAAGACACAACCAAACCAAATCACTTCGAAACACCGAAGGTGGGAGAATGGGTTGCAAGCGTCTTGGGACCCTTTCGTGATCCCAGCGTATTGGTGCATCTGGCAGGTCTCTGCATCTTGGCAATCGTTCCCACCTTGATTGTCCTAAAGATGGATATGGCTATTTTGACACTGGGATTATTCCCGGGAGGTCTTGTTTTCGGATTATTAACGGTCAGCTGTGCAATGGCAGTCCTACTTGCTGCTTCTAATAATGAAGCAAGAGTGTCTGAGTGGCCGACCTTCGATCCAGAAGCTTGGTTCGAACAGCTGATTGTCGTTGGCTCCGCTGCTTTCATCGTTGCGGTTCCTTGCTGGCTACTCTGCACACTCATCCTTGGTCCCCATCTGCTGTCCGCTGCGCTGACCATGTTCTGCATCTTTCTACTGTTCCCATTTGTCCTTCTGTCCATGTTGGATATGGGAAGTGTGTTTAGCCCCTTCTCCAGCGAGCTAGCACGGAGTGTTACCAAGTGCGAGGAAGCTTGGGGAGGATTTTATTTTTCCTCGGCAGTACTTTTCATCGGGACTTTCCTGATCTTCTTGATGGGATCGGGACTTTCCAATGAAGCTTGTGCAATCGTTTCGATCATTGCAGCGGTGACCGCAACCTTTGTTTACTTCGGAATGATTGGTCGGCTTGCTTATGCTATTGGGCAAGCAATCAATGCTCCGCCCAGGACAGATGAGGTGGAAAGAACGAAACGTGAACCCATGGAGTGAGGGTGCAAGCTCTCTGAATCATGAGATTCATCGCAGATAAAAACTGCTGCACACGGAATCGCTCGAGGGTCAAACGTCAATTGCCTCTGCGTCTTCCGCTCGCTCCATGATAAAGCGAAATCGCGCAGAAGCATCTCTCCCCATCAAGTCACTGATCACTCGATCCGTTTCAAGATGATCATCAATCTCAACTTTCAGAAGACGTCGAGTCGCGGGATTGAGGGTGGTTTCCCAAAGTACTTTGGGCATCATCTCACCAAGACCTTTGAATCGGGTGATTTCAGGCTTAGCTCGCGAACCGCTCTGCTCAAGGATATCGATTCGGGCTTGTTCATCAGCGGCCCAATGAGTTTCTTTACCAATGTCGATTCGATAGAGGGGAGGAACAGCAATGTACAATCTGCCCGCTTGAATGAGCGCCGGCATGTGTCGATAGAAGAAAGTCAACAACAAGGTGGTGATGTGATGCCCATCAGAATCCGCATCGGCAAGAAGAATCACGCGTTCGTAACGAAGATTGGGTAGCTGAAGACCAGGTCCGATCCCACAACCCAGTGCAGCAACGACATCCTGTATCTCCTTGTGCTCCATAATCTTTTTCAGAGTCGCACTTTCTGTGTTGAGTACTTTTCCTTTCAAAGGCAGGATCGCTTGGAAATTACGATCACGACCTTGCTTAGCACTCCCTCCCGCAGAATCGCCTTCGACGATAAAAAGCTCGGAGTCGCCTTTGCCAGTTGAGACACAATCACTGAGTTTACCGGGCAGCATCGTGCGTTTAGCACCACCTTTACGGGAAACGGCATCGGATGCGGCACGAGAAGCGGCTCTGGCGCGTGCAGCTGCAATAATCCTCGCCACGATGGCATCCGCGATACTGCGGTTATTATTCATCCACTGCTCCATGGCGGGACGAACAAGAGAGTCAACCACACTCTGAATCTCCGGATTATTCAATCGATCCTTCGTTTGCCCCTGAAACTGTGGTTCCGCAACAAAAACAGAAAGAATTACGACGAGACCTTCCCGGATATCCTCATGGGTAATTTTCACACCTCGAGGCGTGAGCTTATGCAGATCGATGTAGTTCCGTACTGCCTTATTCAATCCGGAACGAAAACCGTTCTCATGTGTTCCACCACTTCCGGTCGGAATTCCATTCACGTAGCTTCGCACATGCTCGTCGGTGGAGTCGGTCCACTGCAGAGTCAATTCCATCCTCGCTTCATCATCTCGACGAAGAGAAAAAGGCACTTCATGTATTGGATTGGCTTTTCGGTCTTTGAGAACTTTCTTCAGGTAGTCGACGATACCATCTTCGTGTAGGAACGTATCCTTCTTCTTTGCAACTTCATCGATGTAAGTGATTTTCAAGCCGCGATGCAGGAAACTAGCTGTCTCCAGCCTGCCAAGAATGGTCGCACTGTCGAAATCTGTTTTTGGAAAAATCGTTGGATCGGGGGTAAAGGTGATCGTTGTTCCTGAACCACGCACAGCTCCTTTCAGCTTCTGCAACTTTGAGGTTGCCTTCCCCTTTGCAAAACTGATGCGATACTGAGCTCCCTCTCGACGAACTACAGCCGTCAACTCTTTACTCAATGCATTGACCACGGATGCCCCAACACCGTGTAGACCGCCCGCGGTTTTGTAATTGTTTCCGTCGAATTTCCCTCCTGCGTGGAGCACCGTCAGAACCGTCTCTAACGCCGACTTCTTCGTTTTGGAGTGCCTATCGACGGGAATCCCCCGCCCATTATCCGATACGGTCACCGTACGTCCGTCTTTATGAAGGGTGACCGTGATTTCGGTCGCATGCCCATTCATGGCTTCATCAACCGAATTATCAACGACCTCCCAAATCATATGATGCAGGCCTGCCATTCCCACGCCACCGATATACATACCGGGTCGCTTTCGAACTGGCTCTAGTCCTTCGAGGACGACGATGTCGTCACCTTGATATTTCTTAGTCGCGGTGGCCATGCAGTGAATCTAATCAGATGAAAATGAAGTTTGGTAAACCAAAGAGCCTGAGGTGAAAACACTAAGGCCCTGCACTCAAGGAACTAATACTAAAAGTTATCGCTCACTTTGAATCATCCAAGGGAGGTGGTGATTCAACGGGCGGTAGAACGAGAGATTTAATCTTTCCGTTTTTCTGAATCTCCGTACCACGTCCACCTCTGGAAGTAACACGATACTTGGCAGTGGAGATATTCTTTTTCGCACCACGATTCGTTTCCACTGTCAACAAATCCCTATCTCCCGCTGAAACCTTGAAACCCAGTAATTCATCGCCGGAAGCAAGTCGTATCAATGTGACTCCTTTACCTGCACCGGATAAGTAATTTACATCTTCTGCAGAACAAACCATTGCTCGGCAATTCTTAGTAACAGCCAGAATCACTTCGGTTCCATTGAGCGGCAGCACATTGATAACCGCCGCAGCCCCTTTCACTCGCGCGTAGCGTCGACCGGTTCGAGTCGACGGTTCGGCGAAGGAAGCAAGACTAAATCGCAATGCAAAACCGTCAGAAGTAGCAGCGATTGCATGGACCTCAGGACAATAATCGGGATGCTTAGGATCCTCATGAATCTGACCTACGCTTCGCGGGTCAAACGAGATTGCCGCAATGATCCGCTCTCCATCCTTCATCTTAAAAAGTTTCTGTACTGGCTCACCAAAACCAGTTGACGCAGGAACATCAATCATTCTTGCGGTGTAACAAACACCTAAAGAAGAAAAGAAGCCAACGGTCTCTCTTGTACTCCCTCCAATACAAGTAAGAACTTGATCACCTTGACGCACTCGGCTCTTACTGGGATCAGCGATATGCTTTTGCCGCTTCACCCAACCATCACGAGTGATTAGTAAATGGCAATCCTCTGCAATGATGAAATCCTCAGCGGTATATTCCGGTTCCTCCTCGATCGTATTGATCAAGGTCTGTCTTCCGGCAGTCTTATTTTTTGAGTACTGACCGACGAGATCAGAGATTTCCTCGCGAACAATCTTCCAACGGCCAGATGCGTTGGTGTCCTTGGTGTCTTCCGCTAGTAATTTTTTGATTTCCCTAGCTCGCCTCCGCTTTTCTTTGAGTTCATCCAAGACCAAATTGATTTCCAGACGAGCAAGTCGATAGAGTTTCAACTCGAGGATGGCATCGGTCTGCTCCGCATCCAATCCGCCCTTCTTATTGGTGAGCGGAAAACGCTTCATAATCTTCTGAGCCGCATCCGCTTTGCCGTCACTCTTTCGAATGATGCGAATGATTTCATCCAACGCGTCGAAGATCAGAGCAAAACCATCGAGCACATGAATTCTCTTTTCAAGTGCGTTCAACTCATTGATCAATCGCTCGGTAATGACCTGCAATCGAAAGTGCAAAAAGTGCCACAGAACTTCCTTGAGACTCAAGCGGTTCGGAGCTCCCACCTCAGGATTCTCAGTGGGCACCAGACAGGTGCGATTCACAGTGAAGTTATTCTGTAGTTGCGTGTGCGTGTGGAGATAAGCGAGCACTTTATTTTCATCAGCACCTTTCTTCAGGAGAAGATCAACACGAATCTCGTCCGTTGAAAGGTCGCGTACTTCAGTCACCAACGGCAATTTGCCACTAAAAATGATCTCAGCAATACGTTCGACCATTGCAGCTTTATTGACACCGAATGGTATGGATGTAACCTGCAAGATGCGCTGCGACCCTTTGGTCACCACTTTGGTGGTACCGCGAAGCTTGATGGTGCCTTGGCCAGTGGAATAGATCTCTCTCAGCTCTTCTTTTGTATTGGTGATCTGACCCGCTGTGGGGAAATCAGGACCCTGAATCGCATCATTCGCAACCAGTTGGTAATCTTTAATCTCAGGATCCTTGAGCAGCTTCAGTAATGCGTTGCAGATCTCCTTGAGATTATGTGGAGGAATATTGGTGGCCATTCCCACCGCGATTCCCGTCGCACCATTGAGCAAAAGATTCGGTACTCGGCTCGGGAGGACAACGGGCTCCTCTCGGCTACCATCATAGTTGGGTTTAAACGCAACGGTCCGCGTGGCCAGATCACGAAGAACCTCGCTAGCCAATGGCGTCATCCGGCATTCGGTGTAACGCATCGCAGCAGCATTGTCGCCATCAACACTCCCAAAATTACCGCTGCCATCAACAAGCGGCATCCTTAATGAAAACGGTTGTGCCATCCGAACAAGTGCATCATAGATGGAACTGTCGCCGTGTGGATGAAAGCGTCCCATCACATCTCCAACCACCTTGGCACACTTGACGTGCTTGGTCGTTGAAGACAAACCCTGCTGATTCATGGTGTACAGAATTCGTCGCTGGACCGGTTTTAAACCGTCCCGAACATCAGGCAAGGCTCGGCTTGTAATGACTGACAAGGAATAGTTGAGATACTTTTCCTGCGCTGCTTGCCGAAGAGGAAGAGCTCCAAAGACCTGCTCCCCAAGATCAAAAAGTGTCGAATCGTCGTTTTGGAGATCCGATTTTGTCTTCGCTCCTCGGGTACCCGATTTGGAACTCTTACCCTTGGTTGATTGACTTCGCGAACGCCTTTTTGCCACGCTGAGTGATTCCTAATTAAGATGGTTTTGGGGAAAGATTTCCCCTTGCGAAACTGGCCAACCGTGCCACAGAGAGAAGTTAGGCAGTTCGGGCTAATAATGCCAGCCGAGTTGACTATAGCGTTTCACGGAAAAACGGTAATTTACGCGTTTATTGCGATCGAATCCATGGATCTGGTTGCGGGAGTCGCACGGATCACGCGGCTGCAGAAAGGAATGGTCATTTTAGACTGTCCAATCACCCGATTTTGCGGAAGTGGGACGGTCGGCAGACGCCGGCCCTACTCAATTAACAGCAAATATCGACGGTCGTTCCGTTCAAGCGATCACTTATCCAGGATGCTACTCAATGACCAAACACCCAATCAAACCGTCTTTGCGTCGAATTGCGATGCTGATGGCTTTCGTCTTTCCGCTCACACTCCAAGCCGGCGAAAAGGAAAAATCTCGCCCAGCAGCGAAAAGCGTAGAGCAGACTGCAGGAAACCAGACCAAAATGCGAACCAAAAAGTCGATTTTCAGCAGTCGGACGGAAATCACTCCGCCCAACGGTATCTGTCCCGTGCCCGTCCCTGCATACGTGGGACACACGACCGTCACCTACGGACCGTTCATGCCACAACACATGCTCTACCCACATGTTGATACCTATCGTCACACGGAGAATGACGGGAAAACTGTCTATCGCACTCGAGCAGCCTATCGCACCTCACTTCAGGCACGCATGAGAAACCTGCAGTGGAGTTTTCTCCGTTTGCCCCGTTAAGACCATGCTGGTGGCTTTAGTAGCCATACACTCTAGCGAAATCGCCCATCGTCAAACGCTGGTGTTCCCACACGAACACCAGCGTTTTTTCATACCTCCTTTGTATTGGCGTGGGCTGCCATTGCACTCCTCTTCGCTGTGGACTCACTACCCATCCATCGATCCTTCTGTTGTGCGTTGTTTTTTGAAGAAAACAGTTAAAAAGCGACAGGAATCCACCCGAACTGTTGCTTCGCGTCCTAGGTTTCCAAAGCAGGATGGTGTTTCAACGAAGCTGCTCGCGTGAGTTTCGTCATGATCACTTTGATCGATTCATTCGATAGAACCCGAATTCTTCGAGAATCGTTCGAAGCATTTATCTCACGCTTCCAACAGCTTCACGTCCTGCACCCAAAACAGGGACGTGTTGACACTGAATATCGCAGTGACATCACTCAGT
>JAAXIK010000395.1 GCA_012270385.1 Rubripirellula sp.
TAACGATTCATCAGCAGGCTCGCTGGTTCATAAAGGTGCTTTATCGCTAGATCTCTTAGACCGTCTCGATCAGCATCGAGGGAAACAAGTGCTCGTCCCAGGTGATCCTTTTGGAAGTATTGTCCAAGCGATGAATTGGGAACGATAGTCCATCGTCCGTCAGTATCGAGTTCAAATAGCTGAGCCGGCATGTAATAGGCAATTTCTTTGTTTTCAACATCATCAACGTGTCCATTGGTGATTACCAACTCCTGCGTGCTGTTGTTATCAAAGTCGATCCACTCAGTCCCGAATCCAAGTTGGTTGATGGAGGCTTCGCCAAGACCGGCTGGGAAGGTGCGGTCGACCCACAGGCCGTTACCGACTTGTTCATAGTAGGTGTTATGGACGTCAGATAAATGAGTGACTAAAAGATCAACATCGCCGTCCGCGTCGGGATCACCGGCAGCGATTCCCATCGATGCTTGAGAGAAGGACCGTCCGCTGATCGCGACACCACGAACGGATGCAACTTCAGTGAATTGGAATGGCTTCTCACCACGCGTTCCTGACCATAGATGGTTGACGGTCATGTCATTAGAGACATAGACATCGAGGCCTTCCTGGTCATCCAAGAAGCCGACCTGCAAACCCATGCCTCGACCCGGTGTTTCCTGGTTCAACCAGCTCCCCGTGACTTCTGAAAATGTGCCATCGCTTTGCCCTTTCCAAACACGATCCAGTTCCGCTGGAAACTTGAGTGGCGTGCAAGTGGAGTAAAGTCCTTGCCGATTCTTGCAGGGCACTTGGTAGGGGTCGTCACCACCGCAATAGGCCGTTTCAAAAAGATCACTGATCCCGTCACCGTCTAAGTCTGCAAGCGTAGCCGAGGTTGTCCAGGAAGCACCGGAGAGTCCAGCCTGCGTCGATATTTCAGTGAACGTGCCATCTCCATTGTTTTGATAGAGACGATTCTCGCCGATGTTCGCATTGAACAGGTCGGGGAATCCATCATCATTAAAATCACCCACTGTGATGCCCTGTCCGAATCCCCTGTCCTCGTATCCGGTGGATGGAGTTGTTTCGGTGAATTGGCCCGAGTGATTTCTAAAGATGCGATTGGGATCGGAGTTGGCGAGTCGTGGGATTCCATTGAGCATCGCGGCTGCAAGGTCTGGCCATCCATCCAGATCGTAGTCGATCACACCGATTGCACCTCCCATGCTCTGGTAGATCCAGTGACCTTCCGTGAGCGCTTCGGGTGCTACCTCACAGGTGTGATTCCAATTCCTGCTTTTCGACTCATCTTCGAAGAAAAGTTTTGCCACCCTTTCCGGAAGTTCACTCTTTTGGATCTGGCCATCCTGATTCCACTCGAGAGCGGGCAGGTCAGAAAGATCGATTCGGTTGGAGATGACAAGCTCAGGGTCTTGCCAAGGTGTTTCAGCGGTGAGACGGCTGCGAATCGCCAGGTATTGCTCTTTCAAGTCTTTCAACGGGTATTGCTTGAGAGTGGTTGCGAATCGCGCCCAGCCTTCCGCTTCCCAAGTTCTGCCCATCGACATCATGGCTTTGGCCACTTCCATGGCAGCTTGCTGCGAGGAATCTTCACGAACGAAATGATTGGTCACCGCGTCTCGCAATGCGGCTCGTTTTTCGATCTGCTCACCAACGACCTTGGCTTCTGTTTCTCGTTCAATTTGCCTTAGTGTTCTTGCTAAAGCTGGCAAGAGTTCAGGGTGACCTTCATCGTCCAGCTTGACTCCCTCCCAGTAGCACCTTGCTGCCTGCGGGAACTGCTTGAGATGCTCAGCCCATGCACCCGATACAAACCAATGGATCGGGCTCTGTTTGGCTCCCGAAGGAGTCGCTTCATGCCATGCTGGGATCTCTTCGAAGCGATTCAACTCTACCAATGCGCGCCCGTACAACGTATGAGCTGGAAGAAAATCGGGATGGGCTTCAAGCACGTTGGAAAGTTTCTCAATCACTTGATCCCATTTGAGATCCGATGCATCCATTCTCGCCAATGCATACACCAAACGCTGGTCCTCAGGGTAGCGGTCAAGCATTTTGTTACATAGTTCATCATCCGCTTGGACGCGCTGGGGAGCGGCGAGGACCTGTAGGACTTCGGGGCTTGTTTTACCCTGTTGGGTGAGCCAACGACTCGAGGGGACAGCCAGTTCGGGAAAGCCAAGCATCGCACTGAGGCCAATCAAGTCGTATCGCGCCTGAAGGTGGTTCGGATATTGCTCGACACGGCTGACCAGAGTTTCCATGCTGTCCATCGCACGATTCGCTTTCATCAGCTCCATCGCAAGTTTGCCGAGAAGGGGTTCAGAGGCCGCATCAGAAACTTCGACTGCTATGGTGTACTGAGCAATCGCCTCTTCGACCTGCAACTCAGACGACGCGAGATCTCCTGCTAGCTCTAACGCCTCCGGATCGTCTGGTTTCTGCAGAAGATAATCTTTCAGCAGTCTCGCTGCTCCGTCTCGGTCCCCTCGGGTGATCTGGCTACGTATCCGAGCGATGCTGACAGGCTTGGCCTGAATCTGTTCACTGCTGGGGGCCGTTGTTTCGGATGGATTGGGGGAACTCCCTGGGCAGCCGGCCAATAGAATCAAGCTGAATGCCAGAAATCCATTCCTGACATGAATGGAACTCCGAGACCGATGCGGCTCGCTGAAGCAGTCAGAATCGTCAGCTATGGGATGAATGTGCACGGCAGGTTCGGAGATCTGAATCGATGGAAAGAAGAAGAGACGGGGGCGTCGATGCTTAAATTTTAGGGGTTCACGGTATCGAAGTTGATCCAGAAATCAGTAATTTGTCACCCGATGCAGGTCCGACAGTGTTTCCGGGTCGCTTCCCACTTCATTTGACGGAAATGATTCAGCCCGCCCTCGTGTCCGAATCTACGGGCATATCTTAACGAATTATCCTAATTTTGTGGCTTCTTTCAAACCTTAGCAAGGCAAATCTTGTTCACTAGCGATCACCTTTCATCAACATTGTTGTTACCTCATTGATCCTCTTGTTGTATCAGCACTGCCATCTTGTTTTAAATGCGTGGCAGATAACCTAATTTTTAAACGCCAAAACAAGGCAGAATTTCGATGACTCTTAATTTTTTCCGACTCACCTTTGCGGTATTGATGGTCGCCGGCACGATTTCTTTCGTTGGTTGCGGTGGCACCGGCGGTGAGGCTGTTTACGAAGGTGCTGAAGAGCAGACCCAAGAAGAAATCAGCGAAGCGGAAAACTACATGAAAGAAATGGAGCAGCAAGCTCAACAGCGACAGCAGTAATTACGTTCGCTGTCCGAGTGAGTTTTCGGAGCATCGCAATCCCCAGCAGGTGATTGCCTAATCGTTCAAGGTCGGTTCTTCTAATCCTAGAAGGGCCGACCTTTTTTTGTTCGCGCTTATGATTTCGAGAGAAGCCGCAGCTTGAGTGCATGGATACAGCCAAAAAATAGCCTATTCTTCTTACGCTGCTGGGCCCGGGATGTCTCTCCGCCGATCCCGCCAGTTGAAGCTGATTTTCCTAAACAGCTCCTTGATACCCCGGAAGACTTCTGTCCTTGGGGCCCCCGCGTTCTCGCCGACGTTTTGGCGTTAGCTAGCCAATAAGCGAATTTCTTATCTTCTCGAGCGAGAGAAAACAGAGGAAGAATAGCCGCCCTTGTCACCATGAGGGCAGTTTGTTGGTGGC
>JAAXIK010000523.1:0-15335 GCA_012270385.1 Rubripirellula sp.
TGGTTTTGATCTCGGTGGTGGGGTGCGGCTTTGTTTTCGAATGCTTTTTAATTTTCATGCAAATCACGTTCCAGGACAGGATTTCAATGAATCCATCGCAATGGCATCGACGTAGCGTTTTGCAAGCCTCTGGCTTATCCATTGCGTTACCGGGATTAGAGTCTCTGGCAGATACAGATGTGGCGTCGAATCAAGAGGATCCTGAACCGCGTAAGGCGAAGCGGTTAGTATGTATTGGAACCTATCTGGGTTTTTATCAATATGCCTTTTTCCCCAAGCAGTCGGGGCGTGATTATGAATTGTCTGAATTACTCCAAGAGGTAAAAGGGCATAGGGATGACTTTACGGTTTTCTCTGGGTTTGATCATGATGCGCCCAATGGTCATGCCGCTTGGAATAATTTTCTCTGTGGTAAGACCCCCAACGAGTATTCCTTAGATCAACAGGTTGCTGATCATCTGGGTAATTCCTATCGCTTTCCTTCGATTCAATTGAGTGCAGGTAAGTCGAGTCGCTCGATGAGTCATACAAAGCAGGGTGTCGCTCTGCCAATGATTCAGCGTCCGTCGGTGCTGTATTCCAAACTGTTCGCGAGTGATTCCGATCGTAAGAGAACTGAGTACTTGCTCAGGTCAGGAAAGAGTGCGATGGACGCTGTGCTGGAAGATGCAACGCAATTGAGGCGATCGATTTCTAAGACGGATCGAGTGAAATTGAATGAATATTTTGATTCAATCCGTGAAGTCGAACGCCGAATGAAGCGCCAGCTTGATAGTGAGATTGAAACGCCCACCACCAACTATCGATTACCCGATTACGATCCTGTTGCACCCACAATGCAATTGGAAGCGGAACGTCTGATGTACGACCTGATGGCCCTCGCTCTTGAAACAGATAGTACTCCCGTGCTTTCCCTTTTCATTGGTGGCCTCGGTCAAGTCTTTACTATCAACGGCGAAACTCTTCAGGCTGGTTATCATGCCTTGTCGCATCACGGTAATGACCCCGATGCAATCCGGGATCTGATCAAAGTTGAGCGCGAGCATATGAAGTGTTTCGATAGATTCTTGATGCAGATGAAATCCAAGACAGACTCCCGTGGACAGTCCTTGCTCGATTCAACGATCGTATTGCTGGGTAGCGGGATGGGCGATGCCAGTCGGCACTCCAACCGTAATTTACCCACACTGGTTGCCGGAGGGGGATTCTCCCACGGGCAGCACTTGGTGAATGACAATCAGACTGGGAAATCTCGGTTACTCGGGGACGTGTATCTCACTTTGATGCAGCAACTTGGCATTCCGGCTGAGAAGTTTTCAAATGCTCACCATAACCTGAATGATCGATTAGGTTAGTCAGATGAGCACTCGTTTGAAATTGGCCGTTTGGTTTTGCATCTGCTTCGGTCGACTGATTTTTTCTCAGGAGCATGTGAGTGCCGAGGATACCTCACGGGAAGAATCAACTTCTCAACCATTCTCCGGCGAAGATGCTCGCACGTTCGTGGCAGAGAATTGCATGGATTGTCATGCCCAAGATAATCCCGGTGAAGGTTCTCCGTTTTTTTCGCTGCCAATTGATGACTCGGGTTTGCCAGATCTCACTGATCTTGATGATGGTCAAGTGCAGGACCACGTGAATGCTTCGCAGGGGGATTCAGTTACTATTCAGACTTGGCGGAGAGTTCTCGAGGTAATACGAGATCGAGAAATGCCACCTCGTGATGTTGCCTCGCTTGAAGATGTGACGATCGAAAAGATGACTGAATGGATCGATGTGAAACTTCAAGATCAATCAGTTATTGGAGGGACACCGCCCAGGCGACTTAGTCGTCGTGAATATCAAGCGACGATCGAATCACTTTTAGGAATGAAATCTTTCACATTGCCATCTGGATTTCCAGTCGATCAACCCAAGCACGGTTTTGATAATCTTGGTGAGGGGCTCGTGCTTTCGCCAGCACTGATGGATTCCTACAGCGAGGTGGCAACATCGGTTGCAGATCAGATCTTTCCTCCTCGCCGTATTGCTCCCAAGCCAATTACCAGCAAGGTATCGGTGGATGATCTGGTCATCAGTTACTCATCGGCAAAGGTCGTTAACGATTCCATGCGATTGGGGATGAAGTGTGATCCTATCTCGCGGAGTTGCACTTGGCCCAGTCGTTTTGAGGCCAAGGTTTCTGGCCTCTACGAAATGTCTGTTCAGTTATCCGCTTTCCGGCCAAAAGAAGGTTCAAGTCCAATGGCCGTCAAGGTTCTGGCCAGGGATGTGTCCAGCAATGATAGTGTCTCACATCGAAGTCTCAGGTTACTGAAGGAAATATTGGTTACGTCAGAATCGCCTCGTGACTTCAAGTTTGAAGCGATACTCTACGAGGGACAAACCGTTGTGCTCCATTGGGCGAACGCGACCTTGGATAGCGATCGAGAGGACAAGGAGGATTTGCGAAGATTCTTTGAGGACAAAGATCGTGAGAATCCAAAGTACCTAGCCGCTTGGCACGCAATGCTCAATGGAGAATCAGGTCAGGGCTTTCGTGGTGGGATTGGATGGGAACGTGTCAAAGCGAATTTGAAAAAAGAAGATCTCGCTTTGATTACCGCGAAACAGAAGGAGGCTGTGCTCAAAAAGATTATCAGCAATCCTGTTCTGTATGCGGAAACGGTGGTTTTTGATGTTTACGAAAACGGACCCGCTGTAGAGATTCACGGGATTGAGTTCACTGGCCCCATACGGATTGTAGATGGCCCCAGGGAGGAAACGTCTCGAATATTGCAGAGGCAATTTCTCAATGAGTCAGAAGATCCAACAGAAATCATTAGTAACTTCCTCCAAAGAGCGTTTCGTCGACCGGTTGAACCCGAAACCCTTGATCGATGGCTTAATATTTTTGACCATCACATTGAGGCGGGGTTTGCATTTGATGAGTCGATGCATCTTGTGATTCGCAAGGCCTTGATTTCGCCAAGGTTTCTATATCGTTGTTTGGGAGGTCCAAAATTAGATAACCATGACTTAGCAGCTCGCTTGTCCTATTTTTTAACCACGGGTCCACCGGACGAAAAATTATCAAAACGAATTCCAGATTTGGGTGATGTTGAAGTCTTGCGATCTGAAGCAAATCGACTTTTGCCAACCAGCCCCAAAGCCGTTTTCGTCAAGAGCTTTACCGAGCAGTGGCTGGAGACGAAAAGGCTGGAGGATATCATGCCAGATCGAGCATTGAAGTTCAGTCGGCAAGATCAAAATCAGTCAAAGCTTGAAGTGGAGTACTTTTTCGCTGAAATTCTTCGTGACAATCGGCCAATCCTTGATTTTATCACGCCGGATTTTACTTGGACGACTCCACGTATCGCACAGAATATCTATGGGATCAAAACTGGTTTTGATAAGAAAAAAGCTAATGATCTTCAAAGGATGACTTTCGATAAAGGCGGCCGATATGGTGGTCTACTCGGTATGTCTGCAATCATGACGGCAACAGCTAATGGCGTGGATACTCAACCTGTGACACGCGGTGTCTGGCTGCTTGAGAAAATTCTGGGTCAAGCTGTTCCACCTCCACCAGACGCTGTTCCGCCATTGACACCAGATACTCGGGGAGCAACCAACCCGCGAGACTTACTGAGACTGCATACCGATGAGGTGGCCTGCGCACGATGTCATCGCCGGATCGATTCATTTGGTTTGGTGCTGGAGAACTTTGATCCTGTTGGTCGATGGCGGGACAAATGGCCGGATGGCGAAGTCGCGATTGATTCTCGAGTGACATTATTTGATGGTAATGAGATCAAGGATGTCATTGAGCTAAAGAGTTGGCTTGCAATGAATTCAGATCGCTTTGGTAATAGTATCGCTAATCAGCTGATGATTTACGCAACCGGTCGCCCAATGAGTTACCGCGAGCAGGCAGAAATTGCCAAAATTGTGAAAAGCAACCAAGATCGTGGGATGGGGTTCAGAGATCTCATTCTCGATCTGATTTGCTCTCCAATTTTCTCAGCAAGGTGAGTGTGGAAGCTGAAGGTAATACCTTGCCCATTTCAATGCCGCACCCGACAAGTACACGGCCTCATGATCACAATGAGTGAGGCATTCCTCAGCGAGGTCGCCTTTTCAACACTTTCTGGAAATCGTTAATGCGGATCGGTTTGGAAATGTAATCGTCCATCCCCACTTCGATGCACTTATTTCGATCAGCAATCATTGCACCGGCGGTGGCTGCGATGATGGTCACATGTCCTCCCTCAGTGGCTTCAAGCTCTCGGATCCTCTTGGTCGCTTCCAGACCATCAAGCTTCGGCATTTGAATGTCCATCAAGATCACATCAGGTTGTTCTTCTTGCCAGCGTTCAATCGCATCACTTCCGTCGACAGCAATGGAAACCTGATGTCCCATTTTTTTCAGAAGGTGGGTAACCAATAAGCGATTCGACGCGACATCATCTGCTACCAATACTGACAATTCTTTGTCTGGATCCGATGTCGCCTCCCCCACTTCATCAGGTGATTTTTCGAATGCCAGGTTTTCTGGGTGATTCGGTTCACTTTGGTCAATGTTCATGCGTTCTAGAACACACTTGAACTCTGATTTCTTTACGGGCTTAATGAGAATCTGATCAATACCGGGTAGGTTTTGAATGAAAGCTGTCCCTTTCGGATCAGCAAGCAAACCCACCACATGTATGGAGTTACTCTTCTGTTGCAGAAGTTGGTTCCGTTCCGTCTCAGATAAAGAGGTAAAGTCAACAAAGATAAGGTGAGACTCAGAACTCTTCTTTACCGTTCCGGCAGTGAGCGAAGCGTCGGAAAGTTTGCGATAGCCTGAGATTTTATCGCTCCACTGACTGATGGTCTCGAGCATGATTTTTCTCTGCTCGTCGTGGGGCTCGATAACGGTTATCCGGTCAAAGGGTGCATTAGTGCCTTGGAGTTCAGGAATGGATTTGATATCGGCTTCTTTGAATGTCCACTCGAAATGGAAAGTCGTTCCAACATCTAATTTGCTTTCCACCCATATCTTTCCTCCTGCTGATTCAATGATTCCGGAGCTTACAGCGAGACCGAGGCCCGTCCCGCCGTATTCTCGAGTGTTGGAACCATCGGCTTGTTCAAAGGGCTCAAAGATGATCTTTCTTTGCTCTTCGGGAATTCCCCGTCCCGTATCGGATACGGAGAAGAGGAGTTTGATTTGCCGGTCAGGTGATGAATGGGCAGTCACATCGACGCGGATGTCACCCTCTTCAGTGAATTTAATGGCGTTACCAACGAGGTTAATTAAAACCTGTTTCAATCGATGTTCGTCACCGACTAAGAATTCTGGCGTATTCGGCCCGAGTCGGTAAAAGATTTGAAGGTTTTGAGCTCTTGGTGAAAAGCTTAGAGTCTTCAGTGTATCTCCAATCAATTCATGCAGATTGAATTGTTCCTCGTTTAGACTCAGTTTTCCTACTTCGATTTTTGAAAAATCAAGAATCTGGTTGATGATTGCTAAAAGGGATTTTGCAGATTCAGAGAAGACGGAAACGTAAGCTTTCTGAGTCGGATTGAGTTCTGTTTGTGAAAGCAACTCGCCCATACCGAGGATGGAGTTCATCGGAGTCCTGATCTCATGACTCATGTTTGCGATGAATTGACTCTTTGCTTGATTTGCAGACTCAGCTTGCCGACGTGAACGTTCCAGTTCATCGAGTCTTTGATGCAATTCGACACGCATCCTATCAAAGCCGGAGGAGAGAACGCCGACTTCGTCCTTGCTTGGTGGAGGGAGTTGTGCAGTGTAATCACCCTGAGATAGCGATTGAGATGCCTTGGCAAGCAGGGTCAAAGGCCTACGTACGTTGCGATCCAATATCAGAGCGGTCGCAATGGCGAGGCCAAAAGCAAATGCCAGTTGCAGTTCCTCGTACCATAGTAACCAAGAATGCTCTCTGGCAATCGCCGTGCTAATATCAAATGAAGCTTTGACAATTCCAGCAGATAAGCCAACAAAAACAACCTCTCTCTGGACATGTAGAAGATTTGTACTTTCTGCGGAATGATTTTCAGGGGGTTCACCGAAGCGAAACTTTGAGTCCCCGGTGTTGCCAAGTATTTCGAGGTAAGTGACTCGGGTGTCTCCTGCGTCAGAATAGCTGCGCTGACCCGTTTCAGGGTCCGAGAGGATTCTCCTGTCTTGTTTGTATTGTTCTACAAATGAAGTCAGGACATCATTCATGCTTTGCAAGTCGCCAGCGTACAACTCGGGGGCTGCAGCATTGGCAATGGTGTCGACGTTACGAGTCACGCTATTCGTAATCGACCTGCGCAGTCGGTTTTCCATCTCCGGTTGCCAGTAGAGCAGGTGGAAAGCTGCCATGGCGATCACAAAAGCCGCAAGAATCAGTTGGATCCGGAAGGAAAGCTTCTGTGTGAAGGAGGGTAGATTCATCGACTCACTGCTCCCGGATCGGCTCAGGAGCGATGTAGAACTCGTCTAAGCCGAGTTCATCCAGAGGTTGGTAGTCTTGGTCTGTTGCCAAGCCTGGATCGTTCATGGGTATGCCTTCAAGAAGCTTTCTTCCATCGGTGGCGTGACTCAGTGCGAGCCACGCATCCATGACTTTTTTCACAGTCGTTTCGGGGACGCGAGGGTGATGAACAATTGGATGAGGTGCTACACCAGGCGTCTCGTAGATTATTCGCAACTTCTCCTGAATCGCTGCGTTCTGGCTCGTTAGCGTTCGCTTCACACCACCACCAGCCAAGACCTCATTAGTGGTCACATTCAGGTAGACAGAGTCGTGGCTATTGACGTAGACGGGGACAAAATCAATCTGATGATTTCGGGTAAGTAAGGCTCTCATATAAAGGGATGCACCGAGAGCGTTCGGAGCAGGGAATGCTATTTTTTCACCATTCAATTCCTTGATGGACTCAATGGATGAATCCGACCTCACCGTTAAAATTCCTTTCAGCTTTTTAGACTGATCTCGGATCAGAGGTAAGTAACCTTGGTCGCGTTTGGCGCAGAGATAATGGTAGGGATTCATGTAGGCGAAGTCATAATCGCCTCTTGAAAATCCAGCTTCAAATACGGGTATCGAAGGCGTTGGAATCAAACGGATGGGGAGTCCCGTTGCGATTTCCAGTTCCCTCACAAGAGGTTCCCAGACTTCTGCAAAGTGCTTAGTCCCAAATTGTGGCACTACTCCGAAGGTGAGAGGATCCTCGATTTCTACCGGCGCAGGTAAAGCCGTCGGAGGGTGAGCTGTCTCAGAGGTGCCTCCGCAACCGCCAAACACGGTTGTAATTAGACAGAGAGTGAGGTGCCAATTTTTCACTTGAACTTGCTTCCCGCTTGATGTCCTGGGGACTAACCGAGTCAATCACGGGGAATACCGCATGACCAACGATCCGCGGGATATGTAAATTCAAACTTCCGACCGCGCAACCTTTAAACCGTACCACTCAGTCCGATCAAAACCACAACTCGGCATGAGAGTTTCAGAAGAAAGTGTTTGGATTTTTCGGGTTGAGCCGGATGTATCGAGCTGCCGTTGGTTATTAGCGAGTCCGGGGTTTCCATAGTGGTTTTGCAACTCCCTTGAGGTTCTTCCTCTGGTCGTCATCGGGGGTCATCCCCAGCGTAAGATTGAAATCAACCTGAAGTTCACCAAGGCTTGAGTCTTTCATCGGCTGGAAGTCTGCCAGCAGCATCTTCGCCGCATCTGGATTCAGCCGATTGAGCAGACCATCCTTAGAATTATTTTTGTGCCCCTTGATATAGAGTTGAGTGGTTAGCAGACGTTTACCTGCTCTGCTGACTCCAATGTGGATATGGGGAGTGCGACCCGGGTAGGGGACCGGCTTGATGGTTCGAAAGTAATAACGGCCTTGGCTATCCGTTAAGAATCGACCGTAACCTTGAAAATTTGTGTCTTGGTTATCTCGATTGGTTTTGTCACCGGTATGGATATAGACGGCGTTGTTGTCAACTTGCCAGATCTCTACGAAAGCATTTCTGACTGGATTTCCTTTTTGATCACGCACGATGCCGCTCAGATGTGTGATTTCACCTACCGCGGGTGTAATGGAGTCATTGATGATCAACAAATCATTATCTGTATCCAAGGGAAGTTGATTGGGATAGAACGGCCCCTCCGTCTGTGTCGGGGTTTGGATGAGATCTGCGAAGACACCCCTGGTCAGAAAAAGAGAAGATCCAAGAGCGACTGTCGATCGCAGTGCAGTGCGGCGATGGAGGGTTTGGTTTGGATGATTCATGAATCAGTTCTCATGTTTTCGGAGTGATACAGACGGACAACGTTGTGTGATAAAATCTCTTCCTATGGTCTAATGTTGATTACTATTCCACACTCTACCGGATAGGATCATGCTGTGTTCAGAAGAATACGGTCTCTTTGAAGCAAACGATGAGAAATTCGAGGTAAAATGGTGTTCTTCACTATTGGCGCTGGGATCTGAGTCGGGTGACCCATGGCGACATCAAGCGGATTGCCATGGAGTGATCGAAGTGTGGGATAGGCTTTTTGCGTTAGCGTGTGGTAGAGCTCTCAGTTGAAAGGTTGCTCTCTTGCAATTCCATGACTTAAGAAAAGTAAACTTACAAACCGGCGGATGGATAAGCATGTTAATAGAAGCGACGACTAATCGAATCCACCTCCTATCAATCGCTGTTTTTCATAGGCTACGTATTGGTCTCTTCTTAGTTACGCTTTCTGCCGTGGGTTGTTCAAAAAAAACGGATGCCACGTTTTCATCTCTTGATCCTTCCCGTGGTTCGGAGACGAATCATCCATCGGATACTCAGGGCGTAGATCTATTGCGCGGCTCATCCAAGATTCAGCTTGATAAAACAGGTGTGTCGAGTCAGAACGAACCAGTTGTGGATGGTGTGATGCTCCCGACGCCGCGACAACGGTCGATTCAGGATCGTCTCGGAACCCTCTTTGAAGCACCATCCTCTCATTGGAAATTGGCTCCTGAATTCATCGAGATTCAATTACCCGAGTTAATTAACCCCTATGCAATTTGGGGAGCCACCGGGAGAGACGACCTCGGGAATTTCTTCCTCGGTGTCTCTTGCGCCGGTGATTGGAAAGACTCGGCCACTTTGTGTGCTGTCCAACCCGGAGAGAATCAGGCGGTCTCACTCGGAGATTCAGTAGCCAATCTCAGACGACTGGATTTGGCGACGGCGTCGACAATGCAAATAAAGATTCACTCGAAGCCAGTTCAGGCAAATGATGGTTTCCTGTATTTCGCTTCGATGGACGAGTATGGAGAGAAGGAGGATGGCACGCGTTTGCCCTTTTATGGCTCAAATTTATGGAGAATTCGGGCGAATGTCTCTAAGAATATTATCGCTGAAACGGAATGGGAGCATCTCTTGGCGTTACCGGAGGGTATTATCGCCACCGGTTGCACAGGAAGATATGTCTACGCATTGGGATACTATCAACACGCCCTTTATCAATTCGACACGCAAGATTTTGGAGTCAGGAAAGTTGAAGTGGGTTCGGTCGGTGGGCACATCTCAAGGAACCTCCTAGTTGATCTCAATGAACATGTTTATGTGCCTCGCGTGGTGAAGGGTGGAGCAGATCGCTACATTGCACAATTGGTAGAGTTCGATACACAGATGGTTCAGGTCGCCGCACATCCTTTGGAGCATTACGGCGCAACGCCTGATTTCAGCTCGCATGGAATTGTTGGTTTCGCTTTTCTGCAAAATGGTGACTGTATTTTCACCACTCATCAGGGCGCCCTTTATCACCTGAGACCGCGGGCAGATTCAGCATCCTCTCTGGATAGCCTAGGTTGGTTTCACCCCGAGGGCGTGAGTTACGCACCTTGTCTCTACACCCCAGATGGGCAATCTTTGGTTTGTGGATTGGCTAACCGTGAAGGGGTTTTCCAGTGGGTGGTTTACGAGTTTGCAAACGGTGTGGGTGAGGTGATTTCCTTGTCAGAATCGGCTCTAGCGATATTACAGCGGCAGGGCACTCTCGCTTATGGAACACATACCCGTGATCACCAAGGAGATGGGATGATTGTGGGTTGGTATCAAGAGGAGAAATCGGATGAGCATTTGCCCTATGCGGTTCGTGTGCATTGGCCGAACCCAAATTGATCAGGGGAATCTCCATTCTTGAACGATTCTTAGTCGCTCGCGCTCACTCTCCTTATTTGCACCCTTTGTTTTATAAGAGGGGGAGGCTTCGGCGCATCGAAATTCAGGGATCCGATTAGAAATACTAAACAGCGGTCGAGAAGTTCTAAACCGCTGTGGACTCGACGCTCGTAAATCGATCTGTCGAGACGTGGTGTTGCGGTTCGTCACTGATTTGAAAAGAGATCAGTTCTTGAGCATTCTGAAGCATTTCGCGACATTCCTGACTTAAGTGTGTCAGGTGCAAGGTTTTCCCCACTTGGCTATACCTTTGGGCGACGCTGTGAATGGCTTCCAATGCGGAGTGATCGTAGACTTTAGTGAAATAGAAATCGACAATCACGCAATCGGGGTCATTTTTAGGGTCAAAGATTTCCTTGAACTGTGTGGTTGATGCAAAGAACAACGGACCGTGTAGTTGGTAAATCTTGTCACCCCGTTCATTATGCCGTGTTTCTGCATTGACGTGCTTCGCATGCTTGAAGGCAAATGCCAAAGACGAAACGATGACTCCGATGATCACTGCTGAAGCGAGGTCATGCATGATTGCGGTATACAGTGTGACAATACACATCACTAGGAAATCGGTGGTTGGGACTTTCCGATAGAGCTTCAACGAGGCCCATTCAAATGTTCCAATCACCACCATGAACATCACACCAACCAGTGCTGCCATGGGGATCATCTCAATCCAGCTTGAGAAAAAGAGAATGAATGTCAGGAGGCTGCAGGCAGCAAATGCTCCCGAGAGACGCCCGCGACCACCGGATTCAACGTTGATCAAAGATTGACCAATCATTGCACAGCCGCCCATTCCACCGAAGAATCCACAGAGTAGGTTTGCAGCGCCTTGACCTAAACATTCCCGATTACTGCTTCCCTGAGTTTCGGTGATTTCATCAATTAGGGTGAGTGTCATCAGTGATTCGATCAGCCCCACTGCAGCAAGGACGACGGAGAACGGCAGGATGATCCAGAGTGTTTCCAAGTTCATCGGTGGCAAAGCGTATTGCAAGAAAAATGGCATTGGGAGTCCGGCCCGTATGCTGCTCTCCTGTGAGTCAGGTGTCGTGATTGCTTCTTCAAGAAGTGCGGCATGTTCGGCCGCCGGTGAGCCTTCTTTGATCACTCTTACCGTGGTTAGTTTTGAATTCGTCACGAGCATGTCGCCCACATTCATCACTACATTTTTTTGGTTCGTAGCAGCGTAACTTTTGGGAAGCTTCGCATTTAAGGCGACCCCCAAAACGGAGACCACCAAAATCGCAACCAGCGACGCCGGCACTGCCTTGGTGATTTTAGGAAGCAGCCAGATGATCGCCATCGTTAGTGATGTCAGTGCAATCATGATCCAAAGAGCAGGCCCTTGAATGGTTTCAAGGTTCCCCAAAGGACTGATCGTCTTAAAACTGCCAAACTGTGCCATGCAAATCACAATCGCTAGGCCATTCACAAAGCCCAGCATGACTGAGTGTGGAACCATTCGAATCAGAACACCGAGCCTCGCTGTGCCGACCATGCCCTGAATCAAGCCGCATAAGATTACCGCTGGAAAGAGATACTCCAGTCCGTGTAGGGCTACAAGGCTGACAACGACAACCGCCATCGCTCCCGTCGCGCCAGATATCATCCCTGGTCGACCGCCACAGAGGGCAGCGGTGAGACCAATGAAGAAGGCGGAATAGAGTCCGATAACGGGCGACACGCCCGCAACAAAAGCGAACGCAATCGCTTCGGGTACGAGAGCTAAAGCGACAGTCAAGCCAGAGAGAATTTCGTTTTTAACGTTTTTGGGACGGGAGGAGAAAAGGTTCAGCATTGAGTTCTGGTCGCTTGTTTGGAAATGGGCATCCTGCACGAATCTCTACCCGAGCTACTCATCAAGAGTATTCACGCCGACGGTTAGAGGGCCATTTTTTCCGCTAAGGCGAACAAGCCGAAAGACTGGTTTCGCAATGCGGTACGAATATGAGGGATTCCTAGGACGTCAATGAATGAGTCAGGGTTGGAATCGCTTAACGCCGGCACGATAGTTACCGGCTACCGGCCTCACAAGGGCTTTTTTTCCTTGATTTTTGTCGTTCGTCTGTGAGTTTCCCAAAAAAACATTTTGGGGGAATGCATGTCCCGTAATCGTCCCTGAAGGTGGCTGAGGGACACTTTCCTAGGTTGCATGTGATTTCGACGGTATGGAAATACTTTCCAATAATTTTTGCTCCTGCACTTGAGCGGTTAGACAAATGCTCAATACCTCGTAGCGCGCCCACGGATTTGCTAAGGTCTATCTTCGCAACTGAATTGAGGAGATTCGGGTGTTCCCGCGGTAGCGTGAGTTTGAATAACGACGAAGGGCAACCATCACAATGGCCGAACGGATAGCAGACAAGGACCAAGCGAGATCAGAAATTGACTTTCTGGGTAAGAAGCTTGGTGAAGTGATCAAGCAATTTGAAGGTGATGAAGCTTTCTCAATGGTTGAGAATTTACGTCTTGCTTCTCGAGATCACCGCAGTGGCAATGCCGATGCCGGGCAGTTGCTTCGCGAGAGCATTGCAAAGTTACATAGTGACCAGTACCGGGTAGTGATTAGAGCGTTCAGTGTTTTTCTGGATCTAATGAATGTAGTGGAGGACCGAACCCGGGTCCGAGTATTAGCGGAGCGAGCTCGTAAGGTATATCCCGCGCCACGAAAGGAGTCAGTTGCCGAGGCGGTTGAAACCTTGAAAAAGATTGGGGTTTCCGATGATGATTTTCGAAGGTTACTCGATGAGGTGGATGTGGATTTAGTTTTCACCGCTCATCCCACTGAGGCGAAGCGGAGGTCCGTTCGCAGGAAACTAAGAACGATTCGTGAATTGATGACGGAGTTGGATCATGATCCCTGGCCAGAGAAAAGGAATCAACTGGAATCTCAGGTCCGTGGTGAGATTGCTAAGCTCTGGCAAACGGACTTTATTAGGCCTTGGCGTCCTTCGGTGATGCAGGAGGTGGAAAGAGGCTTATCCGTGAAACCGGTGCTTTGGGATACCGTTCCGAGAATCGTAGGAGAGTTGCGGACTGCCGCGGAGCAGTACTATGGGATCGATGTGGGCACAAAGTTCCAATGTGTCCGCTTTGGATCTTGGATTGGTGGAGACCGCGATGGCCATCCGGGCGTAACGGCCAAGGTAACACAGGAAACCGTTTTTTGGTTGCGGAAAGAGGCGATCGATTTTCATCTGCAAACTGCAAAGCGACTATTTGATTCTTTTAGTCTTTCCTCGCGACAAGCTGGGAAGATGCCGGATCTTTCACAGTCGATCCAGGAGGCGACAGAAAAATGGCCGTCTTTGGAAAGGAGAATCTCTAGTATCCCGCCCAATGAATTGCTTCGAAGGTGGGTTTCAATGATTCGTTGGAGGTTGCAGCAATCCGAAGCGAAGGTCAAGGATTGTATTGAATCTTGTTCAGAGCAGGATTCGGATCAACTTGATTCTCGCTTTCAAGAACAGACAAAAGATATCAGTGGTTCCTACGGCTCTAGTGATGAACTCGGAAAAGATGTTCAGCTTCTGCTGGATTCTGTAAGGAATTTATCCGGCGGTGAGTTGTATGAAATTGAATTGATCGCATGGAAAACACAGGTGGAGACGTTTGGTCTGCATTTAGCGAGATTGGATGTCCGACAGAATGCAAAAGTCTATAGCGAAGTGATGAATGAGCTGATGGCTCGTCTTGGGCTATACGACCCTTCTGAAACCCTGACTGAGGAACAGCTTCAAGATCTACTCGTTGAAACCATGGATTTGCCACTGCGAGTCTTCGGGCACGACTGCTCAGAAATGACCGAGGAGGTTCTTGAATTATTTAGAGTCTTGCACGGAGTCGCTGACCACTATTCACTCCAGCCACTGGGTGCTCATGTGATCAGCATGACATCATCTGTTACGGATGTTCTCACCGTCCTTTGGCTCTGGAGACAGACGTTCAATGGTTCTCAGGAGCAATTGCATGAAAGATGTTTACCCATAGCACCCCTTTTGGAGACGATTGACGATCTCCAGCACGGGCCTGAGATCCTCAGACGCATGCTGGAGACTGAGGTGTATCGCGATTACCTCAGGAGACAGGATGATCAGCAGATGATCATGCTTGGGTATTCCGATAGCACGAAGGATGGTGGTTACCTACCTGCTTGTTGGTCGCTCTATCGTGCTCAACAGGCACTCACTGCGGTCGCTAATGAATACGGTGTTCGACTCAGCTTCTTCCATGGTCGTGGTGGTTCACTCGGGCGAGGTGGTGGCCCCGCTGCACGTAGTATCATGTCACTTCCATCGGGAACCTTTCACGGACGTCTACGGTTGACCGAGCAGGGGGAAGTGCTCGCCGATCGCTATGATGATTCCGAGATTGCGCATCGGCATTTGGAGCAAGTGGTGGGCTCGTCTTTGTTGGCTGCGGGTATTCCAAGGGGAGAGCCGAAAGAAAGTTGGCTGTCCTGCATGGACCAAATGGCAAATCTTTCGTTGCGGCATTACCGAGAATTAGTTGAACTCGATGGGTTTGTTGATTTCTTCAGGAGTGCAACACCCATATCAGAGATTGAGCAATTGCCGATTGGTTCGCGACCGTCTCGCAGGAAACCCGGTGGAGGTTTATCTGACCTTCGAGCGATACCTTGGGTTTTTTCTTGGACGCAATCAAGGTGTCTGCTTCCAGCTTGGTTCGGTCTCGGGTCAGCTTTAAAGCAATTGACTGGTCAAGCCGACGGATTGCAGAGCTTGAAAGAAATGTATGATGATTGGCCGTTCTTTCGAGCGATGATTGATAATGCTGAGCTTGCCCTCGTCAAGTCGGATCTCGGTGTCTCAACGCTCTACGCTGAACTGGCTTCGAAGACAAATAACGGAACGCGTATCGCATCGATGATTCGAGACGAGTACTCGCAGGCGATCGAGGTGGTTTGCAAGATTACTGGACAGCAAGCTTTGCTTGACGGCACGCCTTGGTTGAAAGAGTCCATAAGAATACGCAACTATTTCGTCGATCCATTGAACCTGATTCAGGTTGAATTGATGCGGAAGCAGCATGCCCAACTCGAGTCAAAAGGAGCTGATCTCAGTGAATCGGGTCAAGATGAGCAGCGGCACCTGATGCGACTCTCGATTAATGGAAT
>JAAXIK010000523.1:15435-18333 GCA_012270385.1 Rubripirellula sp.
GTGAATCGGGTCAAGATGAGCAGCGGCACCTGATGCGACTCTCGATTAATGGAATCGCAGCTGGGATGCGAACGAGTGGTTAAAACAGACGAGATTGCTCGCGGAGATTTCACCTAACGCTATTGGGTTCACCTGTTATTCGGTTCATGCACTTGCGGCCCGCGGGTCGAGGAGCCTCTTCCCGCCGAGTTGCATCTCGAGACATGCAACGAATTCGTTGAGATTCGTGCGGAATTTGATTTGCTCCTCTGCTAAACTGTACCAATCATCGTAAGCCCTGATGCTCGACTCCGAGTTTGTCATTTCGGCACGTCCGATGATTCCCGCCCCAAGACAAGCTTGATCCGATTGAGCTCCCACATGCTTAGGCAAGACCCATTGAGTGATCCTCTCCTAACTCTTCCGTTTGCTCTTCAGCTTAAGAGTAGTTGTCGCATCGCTTGCATGCTGATTTTGCTACTGACTGGACCGATTGGCAGTCTATCTTCCTTCGGGATGCAAGTGAGTCTATCTGAACAGACAGAGATTTCTCCCGTTAACTCGGAGGTCGGGGATCAGGATGATCCGAAGCACTTTGTCACTGACCGCAGCAATCTCAACACATCGGAGTTGTCTCTCAAGCAGGTGAGAGAGCTTGGTTCGAGTCAATCTCGTTTTGCATCTGATCAGCTCAGAGCGGGAGGGCCCAACGACGCTTCGGGTGATGACATGGTTGCACAACACCAACAACGTCTTTCAGATTACTCGGACTTGATTAAACCTATCCTGCAAGAGCATTGCTCAGATTGCCATAGCGGAGTTCAAGTAGAAGGTAACTTCCGATTTGACCGCCTGAACCCCGATCTTGTTCTTGGTGGAGATACGGATTGGTGGCTTGAGCTGTTTGCGGTGGTAACCAAAGGGGAAATGCCACCCGCTGATTCAGAGCCATTGAGTAGCGTCGACAGAGATCGTTTGGTCGAATGGTTATCCCAGGAATTGAGGGTCGCATCCACCATCAGACGGAAAACCCAACAGTATTCGGCTTTTCGAAGATTGACGAATTACGAATACAACTACGCATTGCAAGATTTGCTGGGTGTGGAGTGGGATTTTTCCAAGGACCTACCACCAGAGGCTCAGTCAGAGGATGGTTTCGTCAATCGCTCTGATCTTCTGCATATAAGTGTCAATCAGTTCGAGATGTATCATCGTATCGCCAGAGAATCCCTTGGCCGATTAATTGTCACCGGTGAACAGCCAGTGGCGAAGCATTGGCTGATCACTGCTGATCATTTAGCGAAACGAGAATGGGCCGCACAAGACGAGCGGCTGGCAAAACTAAAAGAGGAGTTGAAGGACAAGCCGGAAGAGTTGGACACAAAAACAAAAGAGCTTCTCGATGGTTTTACCAAGCGCCCGGGAGGAGCGTACTACGAGAATCGGGAAACGGGACGATTCGCCCGAGCTCAATGGGCTTACTACAACGCAAAGTATGCGAATGCTCCCATCCCTGAGCTTGGGATTCCCTCAGATGACCTGCAGACCGTCGCCGTACTGCCAAATGGATCAGGTCATCGCCTAATCTTTGAGCTTGGTAATCAGCTACCGGATTATGGCACTCTTCGGGTAACCGCAGAGGTAGCAAAACTCGATAGCAGCGCAGATTCAACGCCGAGTCTTCAGCTCATGTTTGGTTGGCAAGCGAGTAATGAAGGTCGAGCTCTGATGGTGGTCAGTAAGGATGACGTAGCGATCACCGGTACCTCGGAGAACCCACAGCTTGTTCAGTGGGATGTTCCATTAGGTGAGATTTATCCTCGCAACTCGGTTCGCAAATCATCACCGATGGGCGTCACCCCAAGCCCGTCAGAGTACGTTCGCATCGTCAATAATTCGGTAACGCCATCGAGTGTGCAGATTCGATACATTACGGTGAGTTCACCGGTCTATGAACAATGGCCTCCAAACTCACATCGTCGTTTGCTGGGAGTTGGGGACGAGGAGATTGATGAGGCGGCCAGGGCTGGGACTATTCTTCAGCGATTGATGCTCCGAGCTTGGCGGGGTAACGTGACCGCGGCAGAGGTCGCAAGGAAGGTGCAACGCTTCAAGCAATTCAGGGCGTCTTCCGACTCTTTCGAGTCCGCCATGATCGAAGTTCTGGCGATCGTTTTATCTTCGCCGAAATTTCTCTACGTCGCTGTCCCACCGCGATCAAGCGAAAGCGATCCGGTGATCAGCGGGTCAACGATTCGCAATTCATCCACCCGCAAACAAGATCGTAGTGATCCCGATGTTTCGCCGGTGGATCTGGGCAAAGTAAAGGATAGAAACGATCAAAAGCAATTCTTATCCGATGGTGCTTTAGCTGAGCGATTAGCACTTTTTCTGTGGTGCAGTGTCCCGGATAAAGAATTGTTGAGCCTGGCTCAGGAAAATCAATTGAGTCATCCAGATCATTTTGCAGTGCAGGTGGAGAGGATGATTCGTGATCCAAAAAGCAAACGGTTCGTTTCTCAATTTGTGAGGCAATGGCTAAATCTAGAGCTACTCGAGTTTCAGAACTTCAAAGCAAACGTTCCCGGATTTGATCCCTTGTTGAAGCAGGCGATGCTCGCTGAACCTGTTGAATTCATTAATGAGATGTTACAAGAGGATGAATCGATTCTTGATCTACTGCATTGTGAATTTGCGATGATCAATGAGAGGCTGGCGAGGCATTATGGGATACCTGGCGTTAGCGGAAACCATTTCCGGCGTGTGGCTGTTCCTGATCCAGTTCGCCGAGGGGGGCTAATCACACAGGCAGGTTTTTTAGCGATGAATTCCGATTGGCCTGACTCACATCCCCTGAAGCGATCGATTTGGTTGTTGGAGCGAATCCTCCATGATCCACCACCACCACCACCGCCGGCT
>JAAXIK010000444.1:0-46107 GCA_012270385.1 Rubripirellula sp.
TTGCGTCAGCGCTGGACGTATTCGCTGAACGCCAGAGTAAAAAGTTCAGCGCAAGGGAGAGCACTAGGAAGATGAGGCAGGCAATTAAGCTGCCGCGAATGACGGAATCGTCGCGAGCCACCATAGTTTTTCAGTGCGGTCGAGTAGGCGGATTGCTGAAGTGGTAATCACGTAGTTTGACAAATATTTTGCCAGAACCACCTCAATATAATATTTACACCAGATTATCATTCTACTTGGCTGTGAGCAGATTTCCCGGTCGTCTCTCAAGAATCTTCGGACTTTTGCTTGCGGTTCGCAGCGGCTGCAGTCCATTTACTACCGAATATAGTGAAGCATCCTTGGAATTGACTCGACGCGAAACCAAAACTCAGGCATCCAGCAGACAAAATTTGTAATGCAACTCAGGTAGCATGTACGTTTGTATACCTCTCTGGCGTCGGTGACATCAGCGGTTGCAAAAGAACAGCTATCCTTGAGAAATTTCGTCCAATTGGGTTCGGAACCTTGGACGAAAACGTTGGTTATTACGAAATAGCAGGTAACTCGGACACTGAAACACCTCTTTTGGGGGTTAAGGGTTACCCGCGTTTAACCCTTTTAGGGTCTATCCATCTACCACTTTTTATTCCCCTCACCAAACACCACAGATATGCGATCACGCTCACTCCCCCGAAAAAGACCTACCGCCCGAAATCGAAGCGGGTTCACCCTCCTAGAACTCCTCCTTGTTTTGGCGATCCTCGTTGTCATTGGTGGAATTGCACTACCTAACTTCCTTGGTGCAGGACAGGAAGCCAAAGCGAATGCAACGAAAGTGCAATTGAACTCGCTTAAGCAGAGTATCGATTTATTCCAAGTGCGCATGAATAAGCTGCCAGAGTCGCTCGAAGAATTACGTGATGGTCCGAGTGATGCTGCTGGCAAAGCAAAATGGGTTGCGCCAATCATTACCGAAATTCCTACAGACGCTTGGGAAAACGCGCTAACCTATTCAAAAAATGGCAACACTTACGAGCTACGTAGTGCTGGAATCGATGGGCAGGTCAATACGGATGACGATGTTGTCCTAGAGGGAGCTTAATTGCTTTCTTGCCTGATCACTGACGGATACATCGGACACGACCTTCATCTTCAATCACGCCTGCTTTTAACCGTAGGTGGATCAGGGCATCATCTGTCTACCTATTTCGTTGCTAGAAATTTTATAGCTCAGTGATTTTGGCTATTGGCACAACTCAATGAGGCGGAATAGCTTCGCCCGCGAATCATTTCAGGTGATTCTTGGAAGTATAGCGTTCCTCAAACTGGGTCAGACTAGAATGGAGATGCCATTCAAATCAAAGGATTAAAGCTATTGATGGGGAAGGCAACTCAGCACCACTCGAATAGAACAATCGGTGGTGAATCATGAAGAAGTTACGAATGATATTTTTAGCTCCGCGTAGATATCATTCGGTTTTTTGAGGGTCGATTCGCTGTGAAAAACCGTCCAGCATTCACATTGCTCGAACTGTTACTGACACTCGCAGTTCTCGCTGCATTGACAGCGGTAGCGATCCCTCAGATCGGACTCTTGGCTGGGGACCGACGCCTTGTGCGTGGTGGTGATCTTCTTCGTGTGGAGATGACTCGTTTACGTGTTGATGCCATGCGTCAAGGGCGTGTCTTGATGTTGGAAGGAATGATCGAAGGGAATAATTTTCGAGCGAGACCTTTTTATTCCGCGAGTGACGTGACCGAGGCCTATGACCAGACGGGCTCTCAATCGGGGCTACTCAATGGAGCCACTCAAGGAGTAATGACGGTCATTGAGCAAGAGTCGGATTCCGAGGATCTGATCGAACTGCCCGAAGATATCGCGGTGGAGTCCGTCGGTGTGGTTTCCGCAGCCCGCTCGATGGAGATTGAGCAGCTGACCGAATCAGATCGAACGGATCAATGGAGTCGACCCATCTTGTTTTACCCTGATGGCTCAACGAGTACTGCGGTGATCACTCTCAACAATCCAGAGCTTGGAAGAGTGATCGTAAAACTTCGTGGTATCACTGGCGATGTCACAGTCAGCGAGGTGTTGGGATTATGAAGCACCGAGCAAATGTTTCTACTGGCTTCTCTCTCCTCGAGATACTTTTAGCACTGGCAATTCTGGGCGGAGCCTTGGCGATTCTTAGTCGTATCGTCGATACGGGCATGATCGCTGCACGAGAATCACGGGACCTCTCGGCGGCACGAATCCTGTGTCAGACAAAACTGGCAGAAATATTGCTTGAGGCGGAGACCGGTATTTCTCCCCAGTCGGTAGTTTCATCGGAATTCGAAACACTGTTCGATTCCCAGTCAAATTCCGTTTTTCAATACAGTGTGGATGTCGCTCCCGCACCCATGGATGGGATGCTGACAATCAAGGTGACAGTCGAGTCCATAGATAATGACTTGGGCGAAGCGCGAACCAAGTATTCGCTTTCCCGCTGGCTGATCGATCCCATGCTGGGTCTCGAAGAGGCTGAGGCAGAAGAGGATGCCATGGTAGAGGAGAAAGCTGCGATGGCCTCCGGAGGTGGAGCATGAAATTTCTGAAGATCACCAATGAACTCCGCTCTCGATCATCTTTGCTCCCCACAAAAAAAGGGTTTGGGCACTCAAGCTTTTTAAACCCACAGGCATTCACCTTACTCGAATTGGTGCTCGCACTTTCAATGTCGGTCGTATTGATGGTCTTAATCGGCGGGGCCTTGCAATTCTATGCCCGCGATATGAATGTTCGGGACATGGATATTAGGCAAACGCAACTTGCAGCTTCAATCATGCAGATGATTGAGGATGATTTGCGTTCGACATTACATCCGCAGCCTGTCGACACAGCGGCACTTGAGGCACTGTTGATGGCGACCGCTGGAGGAGATTCAGGAGGAGGCTCAGAAGCTGCTGAAGGTGAGGATTTGAGTGCAGCCGGAATTGATTCAGCAGTAGACAGCGATCTGCTGACCGAGGACCTGCTCGAACAGATCGATCTTTCCTCAGGTGTCTCCGTGCTTGGCACACCGGGCTTAGTGGGTAATCAGACACAGGTACAGTTGGATGTGAGTCGCTTGCCCCGATTGGAAGAGTATGTCGCAATGTTGGATGCTAACACTGCGGATATCGACGATATTCCAAGTGATATCAAGACCGTGGCCTATTTTGTTCAATCTCCTGACACGCTAGGTGGTGTGGAAGATGCATTGGCCACAGCGACAGCTGAACTCGGATTGGATACGGATTTGAGTAATGGCGGATTGGTTCGCCGCTCTCTGGATCGAGCCGCGACCGTGGAAGCAGCAAACACGGGAAGCCTTTCTTTGCTGAATCAAACTGGGGATTTACTGGCACCCGAAGTGGCGGGCATTGAATTCTCCTATTGGGATGGTGTGACGTGGCAGATCGAGTGGAGTAGTGACGAATATGAGGAATTACCACTGGCCATCAGTGTTACTTTGACCCTGCAGTCCGAAAATTCACCAGCAACGGACGGGGTTGGCTCCGGGGAGATGCGAGTGTTTACCCATATTGTTCGACTGCCGCTCGCTAATCCGATTGATCAAACGGAAGAAGACGAACTGTCGGAGGCAGGATTATGAGGTTGATCCAACTGCGGAACCCGACTCAGTCTCATCAGTGCGGTGACGTTCGCAAGCGAAGAGCCGCGAATCAGAGTGGCTTTGTTCTGGTACTTGTCTTGATTGTCATCGTGGTCGCCACCATGGCGGTTTACTCATTTACAGATCTAATGGTTGCTTACGATGATGCTGCGTATTTATCAGGTGATCTCGTTCAGGCGAGAGTCACGGTGGAATCCGCTGCTGAGGCGATGCGGCTCGTTCTTGCTCAGCCACCGGATTTACGCCGAGACCTGGGAGGTGTTTTCAACAACCCGCAACTGTTTCAAGCGGTGACTATTTCCGCTGATGATCAGCAAGACAGCTTGTGTAATTTCAGTGTCCTTGCCTCAGGCCTGAGTCCTACACTGGGATACTCAGGGATCCGATTTGGTTTGCAAAACGAGTCGGCGAAGTTAAACATCAATACACTGACCGTTCTTGAACAGAATAGTGAATTATTCGAAGCAGGTTTGGCGTTGGTTGGGCAGGATCTCGCTGAGGACTCGGAAGGAGGTCAACTTGGAATAGCTGAATCTCTGTTGATGGCGTTGCCAGGCATGACTGAGGATACGGCAGACGCCATCCTTGATTGGCTTGACGAGGATGACGAAGCGAGATTACTCGGGGCAGAAGCCGAGTACTATAACGCTTTGCCCACGCCGTACTCTCCTTCTAATGGTCCTTTGCAAACTGTTGAGGAACTCTTGCTGGTGCGAGGCGTTACTCCTAATTTGCTTTTTGGCGCTGATGTGAATCGCAACGGAGTCATTGACTCAGATGAACAACAGCGGTTCGGAGTCACGGCGGATACTCCCGGTGCATTTGGGTGGGCGTCTTATCTAACGGTGCACGGTGCGGAAGCAAATCGGCGATCGGATGGATCACTTCGGGTGGATGTGAATCAAGATGATCTGGAACTCCTGTATGAGGAGCTCACGGACGCTCTAGGCGACGACCTTTTTGCCAGTTACATCATCGCTCACCGAAAGGGGGGCCACCCCTCTTCCATGCCTGCAACTGTGGCCGCCGGGGGGGACGGCGGAAACCTCAGAAATCGCTCGCAGGCCGAGGACGGTGGGATCTGGACGGCTGATCTGATCAGCGAATTGGATTTGACTGGGGGTGGGGGTACAGATCTCACCCAGATTCTTGATTTGGTGGGGTCGAGTGTAACCGTGGGGCAAGGCGATAGGGCGAGGAGATACACTGCACCTTTCGGAGCAGATCCAATCTCTCTGTCAGCAACCTTGCCAATTCTGATGGACGCATTGTCGACACAATCCGCAGAAGTGATGCCTGGTCGGTTGAATATAAACGAATGTCCCGCTGAGTTGCTCTACGGGATTCCTTTGCTTTCCGAGGAGGTAGTGGAGGGCTTACTTGAAGCTCGCAGTATGGATTCGGATGATCCTAATCGACAATTCGAAACCGGGCCGTTTGTTGAGTGTTAAGGCCCCCTAGAGCAAATGCGATTGCGAACTCCGATGTGGAAGGGTGGTGGAGATGTCTACCGAGCACAAATTGTGGGTTATTTCGAAGCTACGGGCGTCTCTCACCGAGCCGATGTAGTGCTTGATGCGACGTCGATTAACCCCAAAGTGATTGCATGGAGAGACTTGAGCCACCTAGGACGCGGATTTGATCTCTCTGTCCTTGGACTAAGATCATCGATCTCCCAGGTTGAGTGACTAGGATAGTACACGGATTGAAAGCTACGTGTTTGCCACTTCATTCCGTGGTCTGGCGGCCTGAGGAGAATCATTGGACTGCTTGGAAGGAATCAACCAAGTAGACCTAAGAAATACATCGAGAATACTATGGTAAAGAAACTAGCAGTTGACTGGGATGAGCATGAAGTGCGTTTCGTTGCAGCACAATCCAGCGGCAAATCGCTCAAGGTCACTGAAGCGAGAGTCATTCCGTTTGAGGGGCGATCGGTACAAGAGATCCTGGCTTCCCAAATCCAGAACGCAGGGCATGAGGATGCTGAAACTCTAGTTTCGATAGGTCGAGGCAAGGCAGAGTTGCGAGAATTGCAGCTTCCTCCAGTTCCTGTTGAGGAATTGCCTGACATGGTGAGGTTCCAGTCTCTGCGAAGTTTCGCGACGGTCGGGGAGAATGCCGCGGTTGATTATTTAGTCACCAAGCAGCTGGAAACAGGGGTTGAGGTCATCAGTGCGGCAGTCGCACCTCAAAATCTTCAATCCATCTGCGGCGACATGGAAGCGCTTAGCCTGAAAGTGAAACGGATAGGATTGCGTCCACTTGCTGCTGCTGCTCTCCACCTCGAGAGGGAATCAGATTCTTCGGTTGGCGAGGTCGTTCTAATCGATCTTCTGTCGGACAGCGCTGAGATTGTTGTTGCGAGAGAAGGCAAAGTTGTTTTCGTTAGGACCGTGCGAATGCCTAGCACGGCGAGTGCACGTGGCAAAGCGCTGGCGGGCGAACTTCGACGCAGCCTTTTAGCTTGTGGTGTGACAGATCAATTGAAGAGAGTCGTATTATGGGGTACCCCTGAAGTCCACTCCAGTGAAATACCGTTGCTTGAGGAGGCGGTGGGATGCAGCGTTCAGCTTATTAATCCGTTTGACCTTGTCGAAGTAGGAAGAAAAGTTGAGCTACCAGAGCACGTTGGACGTCTAGCGCCATTGCTCGGATTGATGCTTGCGGATGAGGTCGCGCCCGAGCGACTCATCGACTTTTTGAATCCTCGGAAACCCGAAATCAAAACAGTTAGTCCCTATCGGAAACTCTTACTGGTCGGAATCCCGGTTGCTGCTTGTCTCCTGCTCGCTTTTGTTGTCTACCAAAAAATCGCCTCCCTTGATTTGCAAATTGCGAAACTCACTACGGAGAACGCAGCTATGCAAGACGACGTGAAGCGGGCCGATGCCAGTCTTGCCAAGACAGAGACGGTTGACACTTTTTTAGATGGGGATGTCAACTGGTTACAAGAGATACGTCGAATGGCGACGGAGATGCCAGCTTCCGAACAAATGATTATTCGGGGAGTCTCTGCGAGTGTGAATGCTCGGGCTGGTGGAGGTGTACTGAAGATAGAAGGTGGCGCAGTTTATCCTGACGTCTTTGCCGAATTCGAAAAAGAAATTATAGTCGAGAATCTACATCTAAAAGGTACAGGAGCTAGCGAACAGAAAACGGAAGATGCGTATCGATGGGAGTTTAGTGAATCGATTCAGGTAACCGGTTCATCCATTCGAGACGCCCGTTACATCGGTATCAGCGAGAAGATGACAGCGGAGTCAGCGGATTCGAATGAGCAGGAGCCTACTGAAGAGAGTGCTGATTCTGACAAGACTGCGCCGGAGGAGTCAAAGATTGCAACTGAACCGGCCGTAAGCGATGACCAAGCTGAAGCAGTTCCAGGCGAATCGGAATCCTCCACTGACCAAGAAACCGAGCCTTCTGATCCTATTGAGGATGATACTGCCGAGGAAAAGCTAGACACGAAAGAGTCATCAGAGGAAGACTCAGATCCGGAATTAGAGCAAAAAGATAATCCTGATTCTGAAAAACAAGATTCACAAGCAAGCGAAAGCCTTGAAGTGGCAAACGTAGTCGATGCGGAGGTTCAGCGATGAATGAAAGAGAACGTTTCTTGTCTATCTTGGTTGCTGGCCTTTTGGTTGCCACTGGGGTGTGGTGGGGTTTCGGTAAGTACAACAAAGCCATTGGGTCACGGCAGAATCAAATTGATCAGTTGGTGACTGCGCAGGCAAAGCTCAATGAAAAAAGACTCCAGGGTGAGTTCGCGAATCGACAGATGGGTGAATACGTCTTGCGGTCCCTTCCTGGCGATCCTGAGCAGGCTCAGAGTCAGTACCAGCAATGGTTATTAGACCTGGTTCATGACAGCGATCTAACAGAGACGCTGGTCGATGCAAATAGTTCAAGAAAGATTGGTGATCTCTATCAGCTTTTGGATTTCCGTGTGCGAGGGAATTCAGATGTTCCCGGAGTTTTGAAGTTGATGTATTCCTTCTACTCCAAAGATTACTTGCATCGAATACGAGACCTTTCCTTGAGGAAAAATCGTCAAGGTGGATTCCAGCTAGAGATGTCGATTGACGCTATCGCTCTTCTCGGTGCTCCCAACGAATTACCTACTCGTGAGGATACATCTTGGCGAATTGATGGTGATCTTGCCTCTTATCTCGATCCCATCATGAACCGGAACCTTTATGAGCCACCCAATCAAGCGCCCAAATTTGGCGGTCGATCTGAGCTAGAAGCCATCGTGGGTCGTGATACGCCAACCCCACTTGCTTTCAATGATCCAGATGGTCATGGGATGCGTTACGAGCTCGTCGATGGGCCGTACGAGTTTGTTTCGATCGACTCCCGTAGTGGAACCCTGCGAATACGCAGTGATGAAACCACAGAGTTTGATGTCACGGTGAGAGCAATCGATGATGGTTATCCTAATCGATCAAGCGAGCAGCGATTGGTGGTTAAGGTTCTTGATCCTCCACCACCTGAGCCGGAGCCAGAACCACCGGTTGGGTTTGATGATGCGTCCCAGACGGTGCTCACTGCACTTGTGCAGGGGCGTAACGAGTGGACCGCTTGGCTGCATGTTCGCACAAAAGATGAGACTATTAAGTTGGGTATAGGTGATGCCTTCGAAATTGGAACCGTGGCGGGTTCAGTGGTTTCAGTGAACGCTCGCAGCGTCATTCTTGATGTCGCAGGGAATGAACTGGAACTTCAGCCTTCCGGTAATCTCCTTGAAGCGGCCAAGTCCATCTCCACCAACAGTCAAGCGGCACCTTGAACGCTCCCCTACAAAATGCTTCTTCCATCAGTTGCCGAGATTTAACGGTTTCCTTTCGTGGTGGTTTTGAAGCTTTGCACAAGCTGTCATTGGATATTCCATCCGCGGAGATCATGGCACTGGTAGGTCCGAGTGGTTGTGGTAAGACAACGTTGCTCAGGGTTCTTGCAGGGTTGGAGTTACCCACCAGCGGGGAGCTGAAGAACGAGCCTCCGATACAGGCTGATCAGGGGCAAATCGCTTTCGTCTTTCAGCAGGCAACATTGTTGCCATGGAGGACTGCGATCGATAACGTAGCGCTTCCGCTTGAGTTGCTGCGGAATTCCGCACCGGAATATCACTTGACTAGGAAAGAGTGTTTAGAGATCGCCAAAGATAAGATGCAGGATGTGGGTCTATCTGACGCGTTGGATCGGTATCCTCGTGAGCTTTCGGGAGGGATGAAGATGCGAGTCTCCATCGCGAGAGCACTCGTGACCAAGCCAAAAGTTTTGCTGCTTGATGAACCATTTGCTGCGTTAGATGAAATTTTGCGAGATCAACTCGGTGAAATGTTGTTGCAGTTATGGGATAAGCAAAGATTTACCGCGGTGATGGTCACTCACAATATTTCAGAAGCCGTACTGCTTTCACATCGGATTGCACTGATCCAGCAAGGCCAGAAAAAAGCAGTGATTCCAAACCCATTACCTTGGCCGCGCACTGACGCGGTGAGAGCGACATCGGAATTCGGTGAACTCTACCGCAAAGTGAGTCTCACGCTCCGGGAATCATAAACTGAGGATGTAAGTAAGTTGGTCACTTTGACGGACAAAAAAGACGCCGCGCTGAGCGTCATGTTGGTTTTCACTGTAGCTCTGTTGGGACTACTGATGTGGGAAGTGATCGTTTGGCACTTCGAGCTTCCCAAAGCTCTGCTGCCGACACCCCGGCAATGTTTTCGAGCGACTGTTGAGCACATGGACGAGTTGATACAAGGGATTCTTTCCACTGGATTAGCCTCTGTGGCGGGTTTGGCTGCTGCCGTAGCAATCGGATCACTGCTCGCAATTTTATTCAGTCAATCACGAAAACTGCGGCTCGCACTCTTTCCTTATGTCATCTTGTTGCAGACCGTTCCCATTGTGGCTGTTGCCCCCCTGTTAATCATCTGGAGCGGATACACGTTCCGGACAGTTGTTATCGTGACCGTGATTGTTTGTCTGTTTCCAATTGTAAACGGAGTGACTACCGGTTTATTATCGATTGACCGTGATGCATCCGACCTGTTTCGCCTCTATCGAGCGGGCCGTTTGAAAACACTACGATCGTTGCAAATGCCTTCTGCTGTGGGGCATCTAGTCTTGGGTACCAAGACTAGCGCGGCGCTTGCGGTAATCGGTGCAATTGTTGCCGAGTTTTTTGTGGGCAACGGAACGAGTTATGATGGGTTGGGCACGTTGATGACCGGATGGCAAGCTTTGGCTAAGACGGATGCGTTGATTGCTGCTCTGTTTTGCTCTGCACTTCTTGGATTAACGCTTTTTGGCTCTGTGCACTTGATCTCAGTTACCGCTTTGCGTCGCTGGGTGCAGCGGTAGTGGAGTGGCGTTCTTGCCCTGTGATTCTAATTCTTTCTTTTCATATCTCGGATCACTTCTGTTTCCAGTGGCTCATGCGGCACCGTGTTAGATCACACCCTCTAACGCCGGTGCAAAGCTATCGTGTAGACTTCCTGATAGAATCTCTAAGTAGAGAGGTTCGGCAGATTTAGTTTTCGCTATCCGCCGCACAAGATTTATTGTTCTTAACTCGCTTGTTGATCATTTTAATGCAGTTCAAAGCCTTCACCATCGTCACGATGGCAATTGTTTGTTCCAGCTTGATTGGCTGTGGCTCAAGTTCCGAAATGGAATCTTCATTAGATTCTCCTGAGACAGGTGGGATCCGATCGATTGCTGTGCAATTGAATTGGTATCCCGAAGCCGAGCATGGAGGAGTCTATCAGGCGGAGGTTGAGGGTATTTACCGAGATGCAGGGCTGAAGGTGGATATCCGTCCGGGTGGACGAGCTACACCTGTGGCCCCTGAATTGGAGCTTGAAAGAGTGCAGTTCGCATTCGCGAATGCAGACGATGTTGTGATTTATCGGCGACAGGGTTTGGATGTGGTTGCTATTGCCGCAACCATGCAGAATAGCCCGCGGTGTATTCTGGTGCAGGAAGCAAGTACAGTCAAAACATTCGACGACCTCAAGGGTGTGACTCTTCAACGTCAGGCGGGACGACCCTTTCTAGATTTCATGCGGAGCCGGGGTGTTCTCGATGGTGTCAAGGAAGTGCCCTACCACGGTAGCGTTGCCTCCTTGGTGGCAGACCCAAACATTGCGATTCAAGCTTACTCATTTGCTGAACCGCTTCTCGCTGAACAGCAAGGTGTTCCGGTTCGCCGATTAATGGTGAGCGATCTTGGTTGGAATCCTTATGCGAGTGTGCTGATCACCACAGGTAAATTGATCAGAGAACAACCTGAATTGGTAAGAGATTTTGTTCACGCAACTTGCCAAGGATGGACGAGTTATCTAACCGATTCTGCTACCGGGAATTCTGCGATACTGGCTGCCAACGAGCACGGGATGACAGCCGAGGCATTGGAGTACGGAGTCCAGGAGATGCGTCCTCTGGTTACGCCGGATAGTTTACCACTGGATCAGGTTGGTCGTATGACGGTCGATAGATGGCAAGAACTCGTCACTCAGATGGATGCGATCTCTCCAGAGGATGCCGGAAAAGTCGTCGCAAGTGACTGCTTCAATACTTCATTCTTGCCAAAAGTTTCAGAAGCTGAATCCAATGAAGTGGATTCAGCTGTGAGTGAGTAATGCACCTTCTGTTCTTCTGCTCAACGTTTAGCGAGAGGGCGGTCAGCATAGATCTTGAATTTTGAATAATCAGATTGCTTAGGCCGCTCTTAGCGCTGAAGTGGGCCCGATGTGTAAGCCCAAGACTGAAAATTCAAGCTCTTTGAGTTTTGCGACAACAGATTCCATCGATGGTCGCTCATTCGGGTCTGGAGCTACCATTTGCTCCACAAGCGTTGCTACTCTTTCCAGAAGAGGTGAGCTTTCACAGCTGGTTATCGTTAACCATTGCCAAAGAATTCGACCTAGTGAAAAAGTATCCATTGCCGCAATCGCCGCATGATCACCGGCTAGATATTCAGGTGATGCGAAACTACTGTCCTGCACTTCTTGATCTGGTATCGAGGTGTGGATTTTTTGGGAGTAGCCCATATTGATCAAGGTAGCGTGCCCCGTGGAGCTCAATAATATGTGATCCGGGGATACCCTTGCGTGAATCCATCCAGCTTGATGGATGGCAGCCAACGCTTCTGCTATCTGCCGAGTTATCCAGATTGCGACGGGGAGAGATGTCTCCTCTTGCGATCCAAGCAGTGCCTGCATGCTATTTCCCATCAGTCTTGGCATCACAACGTATGGGTGGGATGCGGTTGCAGACGCATCGAGAACGCCAAGCAAATTCGGATGACTGATGAGTCTGCCGGCTTCAGCAATTTGGGAGATCTCTCTTTTTACTGTCCACTGATTATGGGAGGTCGTGAATGTTTTGATTGCGTATTCCCATCGAGGGTTGTCAATCGCATCGGCGGGTTGACCCAAAGAAATGACACAGTGATCGCTAGCGTAGATTGAGGATCCGACTCGCCAAATTCCCAAAATCGAGGGCGTGGAGACGTTCCGGCAATTCAGGTCATCGGACTCCGCGAATTGATGCGTGGAGCGCTCGGGTGAAAGGTCGGCTTGAGCATCCGGCACGGTGCATTCCTTTGCTAGCATACTTTGAGGGTCTTTGGTATTTGGACCCATCACGGAATGCATCGACCAATTGTCGACCTACTGTCGAGACCTTTGTGTCAGGTCGGCTTTCTTGCTCTATCTTGCCTATTTTTTCAGTTAAGGTATGCGATTCAAAGAGAATCCAATCCGCTATTACTTGAGTAATAGCGGAGGACGACATGGGCTATCCATCATTTTCCCATCGTGCGATCTAGCGCAAAAAGTTAGACGAGTTTTATTCGGTTTGAATCCTGCCGTTAGAATAGGTGGAAAGATCGACGTCAAGTTGGGCGCTATCGACCATCTTGTTTTGGGAATGCTCACTGATTGATCCACCATGGGATCGTAAATCCTTTTATCGCAGGCAGGACTTCTATTAGTGGATATTTCAAGATTCTCGGATGAAATTCCAGCCTTAGAAGTGAGGAATCTGAGGAAGCGATTTGGCAGGCAAATCGCACTCGATGGTGTCCACTTTGAGTTACAACAAGGTGAGCGATTGGGACTTCTGGGGCCCAACGGTGCCGGTAAGACAACCTTAGTGCGATGCTTGGCACGTAGGATCCGAGCTGACGAAGGTGAGATCCAGATACTGGGGGCGCCGTTGGCACCCGGAGGAACTCTTTCGGTGTTAGGTGTTGTTCCACAAGAGCTCGCGATTTACGAGGATCTCACTGCCAAGCAAAACCTCAAGTTCTTTGGCAAGATTCATGGGATGAGTGGGCGTCGTTTGAGGGAAAGAGTCCACTGGGCTTTAGATTGGACGGGTTTATCTGATCGCTCGGGACAGCTGGTTCGTTATTTTTCCGGTGGCATGAAGCGTCGGATCAATCTGGCATGCGGTGTCATGCATGCACCAAAGATTCTCTTGCTTGACGAACCTACCGTAGGTGTCGATCCCCAGAGTCGCGAACGCATCTATACCATGATCGATTCCCTGAGTGCTGAAGGTTGCTCCGTCCTATTGACGACTCATCATATGGAAGAGGCCGAGGGTCAGTGTGAGCGACTGGTCATCCTGGACAGAGGGCAAATTGTGGCAGACGGAACAATTGATGTGCTGACGGACCAGGCAGTTGGTTCGTCTCGTTATGTTCGACTTAGGATCCACCTGCAATCAGGTTGTATCCCAGGAGACCTTTTGTCCTCTCTTGAACGTTGGGAAATGGAGATGATCTCTGAATCCGATCGAGAGAAGATAGCAACAATGAGGATGCATGAGGTGGCGAAGAATCTACCCAATTTGCTCGAGGAGATTCACCGCAGTGGAGTATTGGTTACCGATGTTGAGGTTCAATCGCCTTCTCTTCATGATGTCTTTTTGGAGCTTACCGGCGCGCAGTTGCGGGATGTCTAATATCGACAGGGTTTTTCATGATTTGCCATCTCTGGGGAGGCTCGGATGATCTGGAACATTTTTGCACTGAGCTTTCGGCAGTGGATCAATCGGCCATGGGAAGTTGTGTTGACTTTCTTCTTACCGATTGTGTTCTTCAGTATTTTCGCATTGATTTTTGGACGTGGAATTCGCAGTCAACCATCCCAGTCCGTTCCGGTATCTTTGATCGACGAGGTGAAGGATCTAGAGAGCCAGGAGTGGGTACAACTTCTTAAGAGTGATCCTCAATTACGTTTTGATAAGTTGAATGAAGTAGCGACGAGCAGCGAGCAGGCTAAGAGTCGCATACAGAGGGGTGATCTGACGGCTTGCATAGTGATTCGACCAATCGGTCATTCACTCAACTCTGATCGAGAAAAACTTTTTCCTTGGTCGATCATGATTCTCGCTGACCAATCGGATCAACTAGCTGTTGGATATGTGGAATCCACCGTTAGAGCAAGCTTGACGCGGCTTGCCATGTCGAAGTTATCGCCTGAGGGGATGGGTGTTTCTGCAACTGAGCATGGTGTCAATCAAGTAGATCGTCGGCAGACAGTCCCCGGCGTGCATCAAGCAGAGGGAGATGAGGTGCTTCTTGCACCCGCAGCGAAGCTGACGCCCAATGCATCTGATCAAAGGATAAATGGAATTTCTCAAGAGTTATTATCTGATCTTCCTCGGGTTGAAAGGGAGCTAGATCTACTCAGGAATGGATCAGCAGGTAAACCCGTTGCTGAGGAACAGCCCTTGGGCATTCCAGTTCAAGTGCAGAATGTACTAGATGCCGGAAAAGCTAATCCTGTAGTCAGTATGTATGCTGCGGGTATTGCAGTCATGTTTCTTCTCTTTAACGCAACCGCCGGCAGCGGAGTTCTAATTGATGAACGCGCAAATCAAACCTTAGATCGGTTGTTGGGTAGCCACCTCTCGATGGATCAATTATTGCTTGGGAAATGGTTTTACATGACCTTTTTGGGGACGGTACAAGTGACAGTGATGTTCATTTGGGCGAGTCGAGTATTTGGCGTCAATTTGGTGGAGCACTTGGATGGATTTTTTATGATGACCATCGCAACATCGCTGGCCGCATCAGGGTTTGGTTTGTTTCTAGCAACTTTGTGTCAAAGCCGAGCACAACTTAACGGTATCTCAACGGTGGTGGTCCTCACGATGAGTGCGTTAGGTGGATCGATGGTTCCACGTTATTTGATGAACGAATCGCTTCAGCATGCTGGTCTACTTACCTTCAATGCATGGGCTATTGATGGCTACGACAAAATCTTCTGGCGTGAGTTACCGGTGAACACCTTGGGACCACAGTTAGCCGTTTTGACGCTTAGTGGCGTACTTTTTCTCTCTATCGCGAGACTTTTGGCGATCCGCTGGGAATCGAAATAGAAACTTTCCCATCTAATCGACAGTTTAGCTACCAAGAGGTGAAACATTGACGTGAAGTTGCAAGCTTGAGTCTTTGGGGCAAGTGCTCAGGCTGGGAGTGATAGATGGATCGTCGGTTTTTGATACACTGTTCGCTAGGATAAATGATTAGATCAAAGACTACGTCTGCTCGTTGATCATCTATTGCCTTTTGTGAATTGACTATTACCTCGACGATGTGAAGAGAATATTTATGGATGCTTGGCCTATCGGTGTTTTTGCTTCTGTCGACGCAGGACTTGGCGTCGCTTGGGATGTGATTTCTGAATTGAAATTACCAACGATTCAACTCCATGCGCCCCATGAACAAAAGCGTAATCAACAGGCAGCAGAAACTTTTCGATCCCAACTGGATAAAATGGACGTACAGTGCACCGCAGTCTTCGGTGGATTTGAGGGCGAGAGTTACGCAGACATTCCGACTGTAGTGAAAACAGTGGGCTTAGTGCCCGAAGCAACCAGGGCCGGGCGATTATCTGAAATGTTGGAAATTGCTAATTTCACCAAGTGGCTTGGCTGTGATACCGTGGCACTTCACTTAGGTTTTATTCCCCACGACTCTGCTGTGGATGGGTACGCAGATATTGTGAAAGTCACCCAGCAGTTGTGTGATCATTGTGGAGAACAGGATCAGTATTTACATCTCGAAACGGGGCAAGAAACCGCTGAAGGCTTACTCGAGTTTATTGAACAGGTTGGTCGCAAAAATCTTAAGATCAATTTCGACCCTGCTAACATGATCCTCTACGGCACGGGTGAGCCCATTGAAGCCCTGAAAAAGGTTGGTCATCATGTTCGCAGTGTGCATTGCAAGGATGGGACATGGAGTGATCAACCCGGGGAAACCTGGGGTGCCGAAGTGCCTTTGGGCAAAGGTGATGTTGGAATGGAGACTTATCTAACCACGCTTAAGGAAATCGGCTATCAAGGTCCGTTGACGATCGAAAGAGAGATTCCTCAGGACCCCGAGAGGCAGCGCGCTGAGATAGGGCAAGCGATTGATTTACTCACTGAGCTTCGATCGAGAATTCTCAGTTAGTTGATGGCTGCGATGCACGGCGAGTATTGATCAATCCCGGCCTGCCACAAAAAATTCCATGCAGCTCGATAAGCATATGACACGCTAAATCGAGCATTTTGGAGAAGGCGAGCGCTAAGATTGTGACGCGCGTATCCGACTAATCTTCCAAAGAAATCCAAGAAGCTTCTTTGTAGGTGCTTGGCTTTGCGATCTCTTTCTGATTGATCGTATTGATAGGCCTCTGAGGCAGTTGTGTTCGATTATTCACGAATCGATTTGCCGGTTGCATTCGCTTAGCCTGACCCGTTTGTAATGAGATGGGTGGAGAAGCAATCGCTTGATTGAAACGGATATCTTGAATCGATTTCGGGGGAGAGGGCATCCGTGATTGGGAATGGGTCTCCATCACGGAATGATCACTCGAGGATTGTGTGGAACTTGGTTTAGATGAGGGTGATGGGAGAGGGTTGTACCGTAAGCCACAATCTTGACATGCTTCCTCGAGCATCCCTCCACCCGAGGTCCCGGGTAGGGCTAAAAGTTGATCCGCTGAGATCTCTCCTCGGTCGATCCACAAGCCTTCCGGGGTGAGTTCCATCGTGCCCATATCAAGATCCAGATTGCGTCGGATCACTTCATAGCTCACATAGACTTCCAAAAGTCCGTTTTGTGCGCTAAGTAGTGAGTCAAGGGCCTGAATGGAGTCACGTGCGGCGGTTGGACCCTGCACTCCCCCCTGTAGTTCTCTGAGTTTTCCACTTTCCGTCGTCAAGTCAATTTGGCTTGCTGCGATGGCAACCGCTTTACGGGCTAGCTCGAAACGTAATCGATTAGCTTGCACCTGTCTCACTTCAGATCGAAGTAACTGCCAGATACTATCTTCAAAGGTGTAATATTGTCTCTTGGTTTGTTCGTATTGAATTAACTGTCGACGGTAGCGGTTGCGTTCAAGAAGTCGAGTGATGGGAGCATCCCACTGCAAACCCAGATTGAGTGTTCCGCTTTTTGAAAGTGAGCTGTTTATGTCTGTGTTACCCACTCCGCCACTGACGACCACATCCAGGAAGCTTTCAAGATCATTGGCTACGACTTCGATTTGCCTCCAAGAGTCAACCAAAGCAGCACGTGCATTAGCCCAATCCCTCCTATTTTGTTTGGCAACCTCAAAAGCAACTTCTGGGGTCAGATCGATCTCGGGAAGGAGAATACTCTCCGTTCTCGCCCGAGCTTGAATCAACTGAAGAATTAGCACATCATCACCAAGCTCAGAAACGAGATCTTGTGAGCTCAGAATGATTTCGTTGCGAAGCTGTTTAGCCAGTTCAGCGGGCTCCAGCCCTGGACCTGTTTTTTGGATAATATCAAAGGTCGCTTGAAGTTTGGCAATCCGATCACGGTACAGTTCTAAACCTGACTCAAGTTTGGTGTATTCATCGACCAAATCTTTGGTCAAGCCCTCCAAACGATCCATCTTAAAAATGGACTCATCAATTTCCGAAAGGTTGAGAAGTCCACAGATACTCTGCTTTTCTGTTCGGTAGAAAGTTTCCAGCTTTTGTGCTTGGTTCCTGCGATCGGGAAATGCTTCTTTCAGGGCATCAATATCCTGTGAGATCACCGGGAGATCTCGAGTGAGTAAGCTTTCCGTGAATTCACCAAGGGGCTGAAGCTCTTGCGAAAGCCGTTTTAGTGATTCAGAGAGTTCCTCAGACCAGTTAATATTGGAAACGGGCAAACCTGTCGCTTCATCGAGTTTGATTTCGGAAAAGGCTAGAATGGATTCGTTGATTTCTCCCACATTGGCGCGGAGACGACTTAGTTCTTCTCGGCGATTGAGAAGACTTCGGTCAATCAGCTCAAATCGATTCAGAACTGGATCATCAAGTTTCACGCAGATATAGGGTGGCAATCCGAGTGTCTGCAAAAACTGATCGACGGACCTCTGGTAGCTTGCTTGTTGACTGACCAAGCTACTCTGTCCCCGCAGCAGAGCCGAACGAGTCTGAGCAATCTGAAGACGAGCGCTCACGATTCCCCCAATACTGTCAGGGATCGTTGTGAGTAGCTCAATTAGGTTTTCCTCGAGCAGCAGCAGATTCTCAGTTTGCCGTGCTATGTTTTATTCAGTGGTTCTGATCCTCAGCTGATTCTGAAGCAATCACAAATAACCCCCGGCTCCGCACGCCGAACCTCGATGGCTACCAATGCCATTCACTGAGTTCTGTGCAATTCTCGAGGTGGGGGAACCCACCGTAATATTCAAGTAGAAAGATCTACGGAATCGCTCAAAACCTCGGATACTTGCAAGTAGAGATCTTTCAGCTTGTGTGAGTCCTTCCATGACTCGGTCACGTCCCGCACCACGAAGTAGTGGCTGCACAAGGGAAAAATCCAAAAAGGACGATGAGGTTCGTACGCTCGAACTACCCGTGAGATCCCAAACAATGCTATTCGCCATGTTCACGACCAAATCGGCACCGTTCACAAAGCTACGACGCATTGCCATGTTACGGTCACCAAATCCGATGCCTGTTGGTCCCCCGCGTCTTGTGGAAATCGCAGAATCAGCTCCGCCGAAAAATTGTGTCTCAAACTCAAACCGCCGAGCGATCACATCGAGAGCGGAGAAATACAAGGATTCAATTTGTTGTTGATACTCGGGAGAATGAAGACGAGCGATGTGCACCGCATTTTCTTGGTTAAGCACCAGAACGCCATCGTCGTCCAAAGGTAGATATTTCCACCAATCTGGATTTTCCGCGGTGTTGGTTATGCCAGCGGCTTCCCATAAGGGATAACCGCGTCGTTCGTCGACACACTGCATGTATTGGTAAGACGCCGGGTCATCGAGAGGCATGGGCTGGAAGTCGAGATCGAATGGGTTGAACATTCGACTCCTCCTATCCACCTCCGCTCGGATCGCGGCCTCGGGTGGCCGAGCCACATGCGAGGCCTTCTGATCCAATAAAGCATTCACCTCCAGGTCAGCCTGCTTGCGATAATACTGCCGATGGCACCCTGCTGTAGAGGTGGTTGCCAGGGCGAGAAGGCACAAGAGGAGAGCTTGCTGGCGTGTTGAACAGTGAGGCAACTGCATGACGTAATCCGCATACGAATCTGAGTGAGTGGACGCTTGAGCGGCCTAAATCAATGAGACTAGGGCACGCATCTGTGTCGGATTCGGTGAATTCTGCGTTTCGGTGCAGTCCTAACGGTCGTAACGGTGTTCGATCTCACTTTCCCGGTTCGCTTTGTTCGGATTGGGAAAAATGTGATGGGAAGATAATTTGGATTAAGAAATCCTTGGGTTAGACTGGTAGGGGCCGAAAAGGTTGGTATACGACTAGATGAACGTCTCCTTTTGTGGGATTTCCTCGGTGGGTAATAGAAATCCTTGACGTCCCAAACTACCCAACTTAGTATTCGAGAGGGTAAATTTCGTCACCTCGCGTCCTGAATGATATTTGATCATTAATTTCGGCGTGCTGTTGCTTCGACTCACTGCTCTCTGTGGACTAAATCATACTTTCAGAACCTAAAGTACGACCATTATGTTAATTTTTGGTGGGTTGGCAGTCTTGCTGATCGGCTTTTTTGTAGTCGTTTGGAAAGCATCGCCCAACTGGCGTTGGTACAACATCGTTGCGGTTTGCATCACGATGATCTTAGGTGTTGCCTTTCTTTTCCCCACTGCTGGAGTTCTGAAAAGCCGCTCGAAATGGCATCAGATCAAGGAAAAGCTCGAAGTTCAACTGGCAGAGGTGGAAGCGGAACAGAGCTTGATTAAATACGGTGATATGCAGGACCCCAATTATGGGAAAGGGGTCATTGAACTTGGTGTTGAGCTCTCCAAGGTGGGCATTGAGGCTGGAAGACGTTGGCGCAACCTCGTCATGCAGCAGATGAACAATAACCAAGTGATTCTTGGAAAGCCTCCCCAAAATGTGGGTGGGGTTGCTGGAGTACCTGCTGATGCTGCGGCCGCACCTGCCGCCAATCCTGCTGAGCCTTTGGTCCCTGTTGGGATGGTGGTTTATGGATTTGGTGAGGCTCCAGATGCGTCGCAGCAGCTCTTACCAACCGTTTACCTTGGTGAGTATCGAGTTACTGCAAGTACACCTGACACGGTGACTCTTTCACCAACCAGTTCCCTTGAACCTGCCCAACGATTTGCCCTGCAAAACCTGCGGCAACCACCATGGACTCTGTATGAGCTACTCCCACCGGATTCGCACGAACCCTTCATTGCTCCGGGTAGCGAACAGAATGACGATTTCTTTTTTGGACGCGTAGACACCGATTTGTTGGACGGGCTGTTCCAGCAAGCGTCGATGCTAACGAGAAATCCTCAGGCAACCACTAACCAAGTATCACCCACCAGCGTAGCCTCGCTAACCACGTACAAGGAAGATGGTAGACGGGCAACAGATGATGATCCACCTACCAGTCGGTGGTCGATGATTGAGTTCATTCAAAATCATAAAATTGAAGTCGATAGCCCTGAGCAACGCGGAGCGTTAGTCGGTGGCTTTTTTGACTTGAATGGACGTGCTGTCGATAGCCGGTTACAGAGGCCTGATGAAAATGAAGTCACCTTTAAAAAAGGTGATCGAATCTTGATGAAGGAGGAAGCTGCAGACGAATTGATCAATCAAGGTGTCGCTGAATTGAGAGATAGATACTATTTGAGGCCGCTAAATGATTACCGATATGTCTTACGCAGAGTGCGTTTGCGAATCGATGAATTGGCTAGCCGTAAAAAAGAACTGGATTTCGAACAGCAGGTGCTTGAAAAAGCAATTTCTAAAACTGAGGGTATGTTGGTTGAAAATCAGGGGATCAAGTTGAAGCTCGAGCAAGACCTAGAGCAATTTGAAATTGAAAAGGTCGCTATCGAGGACTATGCCGGCAAGATGCGGGAGCAAGTAGAGCAGATGCGAAGGGAGATGGCCCAACTGCATCAACATAACTTGTTGCTGGAAGAAGAGATTGCCAAAAAGCATCAAGCAATTGAGCGTCGGCTTGATGGTCTTTCTCTCGCTGAATGACGAGATATTATCGATCCAAAAGCATCAAGAGAGCTATCGTTGCTCAACAAGTCTAGCTTGGAAGCTATTGCTAGGAAGATAGCTCTTTGAGTGAAAGGCACTTGAGGCGGATCGCAAGTTCACGGATGGAATTATGGTTGAGCACGAGGGAAATGGGCGATGGGTAGAGATCGAGTTTGATTGTCTACCATTGAGGTCGGTAACGCGGCTAGACGTGCCCTTGGATGCATCTCCCGTCTACGAGCAATTTGTTCTTCGTGTCAAACAGGCCATTGGCAAGCATGGAAGCCATAACGCCTACTACCTGCATCGCGGTAAATGCGAGTTCCACCTCACCAACTCACAAGAGCAAGGCAGAGTTGCTTTCCAATTTGAAGGCACCGCTCTGACGGATGAAAAAGATCTAAAAACGCGTTCGATAGATCTGTCCGTACAATTGGATCAAGAAACCTGTCCCTGGTTGTCCGAGCCAAGCGTAGCTTTTCTTGAAGAGAGTGTACGTCATGCCGTGGTGGTTGAATTCAATAGGTACATCGACGCGGGTGACTTAGCCACAGCGCAAGCAAGAATCGAGTCAATTCAAGCTCAGAGTGATCAGGGAGAGGGTTTTGTTGGGATGTATCTCTAAGTAGTGGATCACTAATGTGCATTTCTGTTAGGTGAGGAATGCACAAAGAGCGTCATTTCGAGCTCAGAATTCGTCAGCTGCGTGACGCATCCAGCACGGCCGCAAAACCGAGTAGATCCTTTCTGTTTTTGCAGTAATCCAGCAGTGGTGGATAACCATCCTGCCCCGAAACTTGTTCAGCTTTTTTTGCGATCTCAAGTAACAAGGGGATGATCCTCTGTGGAGGAACTTCTTCCGGGACCATGCTTACAGCGGTTTCAATGGCTTCTTGATGGCGTCCACATCGATCGAGAAGATCGACATAAGTCTCCATCGCTGCGGTGCCATGTTCCGCGGTATTCACTCCTCGGGCCTTTCTTTGAAAAACTGTTAATCCTGCCTCGACGTTTTCTCCTTGTAGGACCGAATAGTAAGCAGCATATGCTGGATAAAAATCAACGAATGGTTCTTCCCCTGGATACTGGAACTGATGGTTAAGTCGTCTTCCATATTGAGTGAGTTCCCACGCTTTTTTTATCTGATTCGGATCTTCGAGAACCGATGCGATCTTTACTGTTGAAGCTAAGTGAGTGGTGTCGAGGTGATAGCCTCCATCGGCGAGCAGCCATCGCCGTTTTTCAATCATTTCATAAAGGCTTTCCGATGGATCTGCTGGCGCCTCCCGATTTGCGATGTCTGCTCTAACCATCTCCGAGAGTTCATCGTAAAAATGATCAAGCAAACATGAAGCAGCTGCAGCGCGGTCTTGCTTGCTTCGGCCGGCGATGGTCTGGTCATAGAGAGTGATGCTGTTGCAAGTGCCTTGGTGATCCAGAACAGCCTGAAACCCACGGGCAATATCCACACCTTCGTGCAGTAACACTTGAATCATGTCATCATAGTTCTCTTCATTAATTTCGATGCCTGAGAGCAGTTCTTTCGCTGCAGCGATGTCCCCGGTTGGACGCAAATACATCCATCCTTCACCCACTCTTCCCAGACGAATCAGCATTGCTCCAGTTTCTCGGCACGCTTCAAGTAAACCTTGCTCCAGCTGCCTTTCGATATCCTCGGGTCGTCTCGCTTCATTTTCTTGGCTGATCAATGGCAATCCAAGCTGAATCCGAGTACGCATCTTCAGCGCTTCAAAAAGCTCCATGGGGCTTTCATTATCTCGAAAATACTGGACCACGTCTTCGAGCACATCTGCTGTGCTCTTGTCGTTTTCAGCAATGCGTTCAAAGATATTTAGGGTTTCTTCAGTCATGATGTATCTGTGAGAGTGTTAGTCAGTGATTGACTTAGCAAACCAATTTTTCGCAATGATGAAATGAATGGATACTCGCCTGAGAAGACGGGTATCAAATTGGTGACATTTGCTGTTCTGATTAAATTTTTTGGTGATTGAGTCCAGGTCATACGCTCGGTCGCAAGTCATATGCATCCTTCGCCTAACTTTTTTGGGCCGAGCCATGTTCGCGGCAACGCTGTAGAGTGCCGCGTCTTCATTATGCCATAGTTTCTTCCTCTGTCGCAGGGGAAGCGATGATGCAAAAAGTGATTTGTTCCGTCTGGTGTTGGCGGTATGTCGATCTCGCAAGTCGGACGGGATCGAGATGTTCGATCAGACCTCACTACTTGATGTCGTTTTGTTCCGCGTATGCACGCAGCTGACTGATAAGATTCCGTAATTCTCCGGAAGCCTGTGGAAGAAGAGAATCGCAATGATCCAGAACATCGGAAAGGGGGCCCAGTAACTGATCGCACTCCGTAGAGATTTTCAGAGACCATTCACGTGTTCGCTGAAGTTTTTCTTGGCAAAGATGCAGTCGCTGCTCCGCAATGCGAACGCGTTTTCGCTCTTCTGTAGCGGGTGGGCGGTCCTCTGGTCTGGCTGCACCTGTTTTGGCAGCCAATTGATCCTTTGCTTCATTAAGCTTCTGCTCTGCAGAGATAATCTGCTGTCTCCAGTAGGCGGGATATTGGTGACTAAAAGCTTCGTCTGTCTTGTGGGTAAAAGATTTCAATTCTTCCAGTGTGTTTCTTACCTCTTCCGTGAACTCTAAAAGCCCTCGATGCAAGGTTTCTAGTGCTTCGATGTTGGTGACGTTGCTGGCGCTCATTTATCGACCAAGGTAGGCGTCAATCTGCTCCGCCTTACGAAGCAGATAAGGAATGTGTTGCTCGGTAGACTGTATCAATTTAGATAGCTGCTGAATCTGCGTGGAGAAATCACTCGCAAACTTTCTTTGCTGTTCATCTCGCCAGGTTTGTTCCAGCTGATTGAGTTGTGCAACTAAAACACTGGACTGTTGCTTCATTTCCTCAGAGAAGCGGTGCAGATGGCTTGCAAATTGGCGTAGGTGCTCAGGGTCAACAACCGCTTGGTTCATGAGAATCTCAGATTTGAGTGGGGGATTCTTTGGGGATACTGTCACGCTGGCTCTTGGCGGTCTATGCCAAGACCATCTAGTCAATGTTCTCTGAAAGGTGGTGTCACACGGAGTTCTGGATCTCTGCTTCCGCGTTCATCAACTCTCGCTGGTAGAGTTCAAGTGTTTTTTGAAGCCCTAATCGTTCAGCATTTGCACAAAGTAGTTTCAGTGCGGCAATTTTTAGGGGGCCATTAGTAGCAACTGCACGCCGAAGAGCAACAGATCGGAGCGATTTCATCGCTTCGTGGTGATTCCCAAGCTCCAGAAGGCATCTCCCCCTAAGAAAAGAAGCTCCTGCTGCAAAAGCGTCTTGGTCCAATAGTGGCTCCACTGCATCGCAAGCATCACGATAACGACCCGTATCGAGCATGGCTTCCCCCAGAGCTAAACGGAGGTCGTGCAGATTGGGGTTCCGGCTGATCCTAGCCTCGCATACTTCGATTCGACGGCAAGCCCAGTCGTCCTCACTCCTTTCGAGTTCTCGGATAATCTCGGGGGTATCCAGTTTTTTTGCCACTTCTAGCACTTCGCGGTACTGCTGCAATGAACGCGCTAGCACCGCTTCCTCTAATTCCCAAAGGACCTCCGCTTGGTCAGGAAAAACTTCTGTAGCTTGCTGAAGAACTCTTTTGGCATCAGCAGGACGTTGTTCCTGCCGATAGAGATGTGCGAGTTCCAGGTAGGAGTCAAGATCGGTGGGGCTGCCTTTAAGATGGTGTTCGAGAAACTGTCGCCTTTCAATTGTGGTCTTAGATGAGGTGGGTTTGTTATCGGATTGATTTGGTGCTTTCAATCGCTCGCGATGCAGAATGCTTTGCCGTGATGGGATGTTCTTTTTTTCGTTAAGAGTTTCATCATCAGTCATGTTGTCATTCTAATTTCTTGCATGAGAAATGGGATTCATTCTTCTCTGTTGCCTGATTTTATCCAATAACCTTTAGAGTTAGCAATTTTTTTGAACAGACTGGTTTATAAATACTCCGCACTAAAAAGCTTCATGAAGTTATAAACGATGAATTGCATACGCTTTCGCGTGGAAACAGTCATCCTGAAACTGTACCACCTTCATTGTTGAGAGTCGATTCATACAGAGCCTTCACATTCGCTTGGCTCAAAGTAATCGGATTGAAGTTGCCCGTCCATTGCTCTAATGCGTCGCTTGTCAATAGATCGAGACTATCCGCTGGAATTGCGAGATCGGATAACGAGGTGGCAAGCTTCGCCTGTTCAAGCCATTTTGTAATGGTGCTGACTAATGTCTGTGCAGCAGATTCAACAGGCGTTTCTGGTGCATATTCTCGCACCAGCTGGGTGTATGCTTCTGAGCAATTTGCTGCGTTCATTCTGACCACATTCGGAAGCATAACACCCACCGCTTGACCATGAGTAATTCCATATCGTGCGGTGAGAGGGTTAGCTGTCGCGTGAGCAGCTCCTAGCATCGAGTTCTCTATTGCTAGCCCCGCGAAATATGCCCCTAGTTGGAGCATGCTCCTTGCTTCGATATCAGATGGTTCCTTGATTACCCGATCAAATCCCTTGCCGAGCATCCCAAAAGCACGCTGGCTGTAGGTGACGGACATGGCGTTACTTCGAGTGCTCACCCGTGTTTCTACTGCATGTGAAATCGCATCAATGCCCGTTAGTACCGTGACGCTGAAGGGTTGAGTGAGGGTTAGGAGCGGGTCCAGCAATGCAATTGTCGCTGCAGCTCGCGGATCGCCACATGCCATTTTGGTATGAGTTTTAGCGTCACTGATCAATGCGTAAGACTGAGCTTCACTCCCAGTGCCCGCTGTTGTTGGGATAGCGATCATTGGGAGCATCGGAGCTGTAGCTTTCCCTGATCCATGGTAATCGTGAATGGAGCCGCCACAGGAATAGACGAAATTGATCCCTTTGCAGCAGTCCATGCTGCTTCCACCACCCAAGCCGATGAGAAGATCGGGTTTTACCTGAGCCGCATGCCGAACCCCTGCTTCGATCATTGAGGAGGTTGGATTTTCTCCAAAATCGTGGAAGCAGCTAACCTGGATGCCAGCCTCTGTAAGTGATTTTTCAGCTCTATCATGATGGCCGGCCTCTAGGATCCCTTGATCGCTCACGATGAGGGCTGATTGTGCTCGCAACGACCTGGCCAATTGGCCAAGCAATTCAAGTTTACCTTCGCCAAAAATAAGTCGCGTGCGGTGAGAGGAGTCAAAGGGTTGCATTAGGTCAGAAAAAGCTAAAGGTCGCTCTGGTGATGTGCCAACGGAAACTGTGCCGCAAACGGACAAACCTTAATCATCTATGGTCGCATTGAGGTGAGGTCTAGATCATCCTGCATTTGATGCTGGAGATTTACCAATTGATCAAAGAGCTCAAGCACGAGGTTCTTGTTCGAGGGGATGTTCGAAATGTCGTGAAGTTCCAGTGGGTCATCGGCAAGATTATAAAGTCGAACAGCGGGAGCCTCAGGGTAGACAATTAACTTGTGCGTTCGAGAGCGAATGCTCCGTTGTTTCTGCAGGTAACATCCATAAATAAACGGGTAGGGACTCACTCCACCATCTAAAAGCGGAAGTAAGCTATTGAACTCCACATGTTTTGGTTTGGGGACTCCCGCAGCTGGCTGCGGCGTGGGCATTACCTCTTGAAGATCGCATGGCTCAGAGATAGTTCGCTCAGTTAGCACACCCGGACCAGTAACGATGAAGGGAACGCGAACGCTGTGGTCATACATGTTTTGTTTGCCTAACAGCCCGTGTTGTCCTACAGCAAGACCATGATCAGCTGTAAAAAAGATCCAAGTGTTATCTGCCTTCCCCGATTTTTCGATCGCCTTAAGGATTCGACCGATTTGAGCGTCCATGTGAGTGATTAATGCGTAGTATTCACTTCGATGAACCTGGATCGCGTGACTTGTGCGAGGGAATGGAGCGAGCCTTTCATCTCTTAGGGATTCCCCGCAGCCAATCGCATCAGCGAACGGATAAAGCGGTTGAAAGTTCTTTGGTATCGCGACTTTGCTTGCCGGGTAACGGTCTATATAGGATTGCGGAGCTTGGCGAGGGTCGTGAGGGGCATTAAACGCTAAGTACATGAAGAATGGAGAATCGTCGTTTTGAGCTTCATCAAGGAAGTCTTCTGCATGGTTTGCCACCACCTCACTCCAATGTGTGCCGCCTTCCCAAAAGCCACCAAACTTAGGGTCAGAGGGCGACCACGGGTCAGAACCATCCGGCAACGGTCGGTTGTATCCGAGTTCAACAGCTTTAGGCATCCCAGGTCGAATATCCCTCGCAACGTCAAACGCTTTTTCAGCATTTGCTCGGCAATGCCACTTCCCTGTCATATAGGTTCGATAGCCTGCCTGCTTCAGGTACTCGCTCCACCAGCGTCCCTGGCTGCGTTCTCTTTCGCTCTGCCCGTGAATGGCATTGGCATTCCACACAAAGCGACCTGAATTCAGCATCGTGCGGCTAGCGATACAAACAGCACCGCTCCATGAACCCATGTTGTAGGCATGAGAGAACGTCGTGCCTTGCTTTGCTAATGCATCGAGATTGGGCGTTTCTATACCACTCGCACCTAATGCATTAATGGTGCTGAAGCACTGATCATCTGCGAAGATAAATACAATATTTGGTTTTTCTGAATCCGCTTTAGAAGTAGAGGTAAGGATAAAGCAGCTTGCGAATGATAAGCAGAGATGGAGTATTCGTGGGGATGCGATCTTCGACACAATAGTTTCTCAACGTTATGGATGATTTATTTTTGTCGGTATGTTCTTCCGATCACGAGATTCTAGCCCAGATTGGGTTCAAAGTTGACGCGGCAGATAAAGATCTATCTGAGATTCTTCAAAGATCCGAAACTTCACCCCATGTCGCCAGAGTTGAAAATACCCAGCAAGGGGATCTCGCAGTTTTGTGGTATCTCTGTAGAAGGGCCACATCAAATAGTCACGCAACATTGGGTCACAAGCAATAAAATAATATGCCTCGTGAAGTGCGGTCGCTTCCACTCTACAGCTAATGGCTTTTGTGAGAACACCCCACTTGCCAATACTCCGGTAACGCCGAGACTGTTCCGATTCAATTTTTCGGTGTTTAGGGGGAATACCTTCTAGGATTCGTATCTGAATATCGGGGTTAATTACTTTCAGCAGGTCTTCTCGATCACAGTGCTCAATCAGAGATCTGATCCCATCTAGCCAAGAGCGACCTAACCGCTCCGCCTCGCTCGGGGCGAGGGGTGGGGGTTGACGAATCACAAAGTAAGCATCGCGGCCCCCATCTGGACGCCTATCGTTCCCAGCAACTTGAAATAATTGATCTAGTCTATCGGTCAGATCCTCTTTTTCCTCCATGGTGGGGAAAATCGCTTCAATAGACTTTCCATCGGGTCTGAAGCATTGGAATAGCCCAATGAGAGAATCAGGAGTCAAGGGATCTGTCGTTTCGTTGCCAGTCATTTGACGGCACTGGTGGATGTACTCTTCCAGATTCATTGAATTCCTCGGTCTATGCCTTCTGAATTAGAGTTTGATGCTGTGGCGATGTGGAAGGCGTCGCCCATGATTGGATTTCACGATTGAGACAGGCCACTGCGTTGGGGATTACTTTTTCCGTATTATTAGCTCTGTGCAAGTCATCTTTTTGTCGGCTCTAACCAATAAACCATTGCAGTTAGGACTTAATCCGTATGCTCTTCCCTGAGCATGGCGTCACGGGGTTGTGTCACTCCGTACCTATGACAAAATATCTGCAAGCGAGTGTAATTAGCGAGGAGGGGGTGGTTTTAGCTTTACTCCTGCAGACCAGGGGTAGATTTAGCAGCTGTTCACTTGGGAAACAGCACATTTAGGAGGTTATTAAGGGCAGCGATTTTGACTTGCTGACCTTGATGACAAAAGGGTAGATATCGTTTTGAACGTTGTATTCCTGCATTGCCACTATGACCGAGGTGGTGTTACGTCAGTTGTTCTGAATCAACTTAACAGCTTGATGGCCGATGCTCGAATTGAACGCATTCTACTCGTTTCAGGACCTCGCTCGTCCGGCATGCCGAGCGAGCTTCCTACCCGAGTATCGCGAGTTGAATTACCCAACTTTGATTACGATCAACAGCTCTACGATTCTGATTCCACTGCAAGTCGGATTAACGAAATCGGTAATGACCTGTGTGAGAAGTTGCAATCTCACCAATTAGCATCGGATGACACGGTCCTTCACTGGCACAATCATTCCTTGGGTAAGAATACGGCGCTACCCGGTGTGGTCAGAGCTCTTGCTGAAAAAGGGTGGAAGACTTTACTGCAAATTCATGACTTTGCTGAGGATTATCGACCACAGAATTATTCCGCACTCGCTCATTGTATCAATGCGAACAGCAGGGCAGATCTAGACAGGTACCTCTATCCTGTAGCAAGACAAATCCATTACTGTACCCTCACAACCGTCGATGCTGAGGTGTTGCGGAAATCGGGGATACCTGATTCTCATGTATCTTTTACTCCTAATACCGTCGATTTCAAAGAAGATGTTTCAGCGAAATGCGATGAAGAAAAAGACACCAGACTCCAGCTAATTCAGAAGGCCTTTGACCTACCGAAGTCTTCACGTTGGGCTGTTTACCCGGTCCGCGGTATCCGCCGTAAGAACATCGGGGAGCTTTTATTGCTGAGCCAACTGGGTGCAGAGAATCTCTATACCGCGATTACTTTGAATCCTACGACCATGGTGGAGGCAAAATCCTATGCTCGCTGGAAAACCGTTGCCGAGAAAGTTGCACCTCGAGCAATTTTTGACGCTGGGCATCGCGAGGGTATTTCTTTTCGCGATAACCTCATCGCATCGGACATGGTGCTGTCCACGAGTGTCGCTGAGGGTTTTGGAATGGCATTTCTGGAACCCTGGTTATTTAACCGTGGTGTAGTCGCAAGGTATCTAAATAATGTTGTCCCTGATTTTGAATCAGCGGGAATGCAATTGAACCGGTTCTACCGAGATATCATGATCGAGGGTGATCAGGCGTGGATCGATTCCTGCAGACGGGAGTGGGAGTATTCGTTTGATAGAGCATGGCAAGACGTACCGCGAGCAATGAGGCCATCGTTGTCCGACCATGGTTTGGTCAGCGACGTTTGGCTTACCGATACAGCAGCAGTCGACTTTGCTCTGCTCTCTCCAAGACGGCAGATTGAGGTCTTGACTAGGTGCTCCGAGGATAATGGCTACCGGGAAATGGTCGCCCAAAGCGCGGAGGATTGTGTTCAAGCATTAAGGATGACAGATAGCGACAAAGTGATTTCCGATAATGCTGAGTGTGTCCGATCAAGATTCAGCAAAAAGGTAATGCAAGATAGACTTATGGGGTGCTACCTCAATTTGTTAAAACAGGATGTGGATATGCAAGTGTCGGGACCTCAAGGTGCCGGAGCATTTTTGGATAACATCTTGCTTCGCCAGCAGTTCCACCCATGTCGAACTGAGGAGGCTATTGGATGAAGGCTGAAGAATGGCTTAAGCCGATTCTGACAGAACGCTCCCCTTTATATCCCGTACCAACAGGCATCGAGCCACGCTTGGATCAAATCGCTGGGATAAAAGCTGTGATCTTTGACGTGTATGGAACATTAGTTGTTAGTGGTAGTGGAGACGTAGGCTCCATCGATCATACGGATCGATCGTCTGTGATTCGTAGGGCCTGCGATCGACTCAACATCAGTGAGTCTGTTGATGGACCCATTTCATGGCAGGATTTACGCTCCGCCATCGATCAGATGAACGCAGAGCGTAAATCGAGCAACTGCGTCAGTCCAGAAATTGATGTGATTTCCGTTTGGCGGGAATTGCTTGACCAAAAGGGATTACAATTCTCAACCCCTGCGATTTCTCAAGTAGTCCGATTAGCCACATATTTTGAGGCGTGGGCGAATCCAACGTGGCCAATGCCTGCGGCTTGCGATGCTGTGCATCAGCTATCCTCTCGAGGCTTCTGTCTCGGGATTGTTAGTAACGCTCAAATTTTCACAAATCTATTAGTTGAAGATTTAGAGTTTTCAAAGAAAAATGGAACTTCGGTTTTTCAGTCAGATTTATCTTTCTTTTCCAATCGTTTCCGTCATTCCAAGCCTGGACCCAGGCTGTTTGATGCTCTGAGTAATGCACTGCGAAGACGTAATATTCTGCCGCAAGAGGCGGTTTATGTCGGAAATGACATGCTCAATGACGTTTGGGCGGCGAAACAGATTGGGATGAAAACAGCTTGGTTCGTAGGGGATCGAAGGAGCGCAAGAGAAAGGTCCGATGATTCAAGGTGTGCGAAACTTTCTCCGGATCTTGTCATAACTTCGCTGCCTCAGCTATTAGAGTGTCTTACACTCAAGTAATCCGATGGTTTGTGGTTTGAGATAGACAAGATTTGCCTTGAAAATTATTTCGGCGAGATTTCAAATTTGGTCAATCTGCACCGGGACTGCGGAATCACATCTTGGAAATTTGAATCACCACCATGATTAGCATCAATTAGGGTCTGATTACGCTATGGGCGTCAAAATAGGATTTATCGGTACTCGATTCTCTGGGACGGATGGAGTTTCGCTGGAGAGCGCCAAATGGGCGCAAGTGCTCTGGGACCATCGGCATGTAAGCCATTGGTATTCGGGGTTGAGTGATCGCGACGAAGCTACCTCCATGGTCGTCCCTCATGCTTATTTTGGCCATCCCGACATTGCTTGGATCAACCGCCATGCTTTTGGCACACGGACGCGGACGCCAGATGTTACTCAGCGCATCTATGCGCTTGCAGACTATCTGAAGGGGACTCTTTACGAATTCACACGTAGGTTTGACATTGATTTGCTAATCGTCCAGAACGCGCTTTGCATACCGATGAACTTACCGCTTGGTGTCGCATTAACGCATTTCATCGCGGAAACAGGGTTTCCAACCATCGCTCATCATCACGATTTTTATTGGGAGCGTGATCGGTTTAGTGTTTCCGCAGTAACGGATCTGTTATGGATGTCTTTCCCGCCAGCATTGCCACAGATTCAGAATGTGACCATCAATTCATTCGCTCAGGAAGATCTCGCACATCGTCGCGGTGTTTCATCAATTCTTGTGCCAAACGTCTTAGATTTTGAAACTGAGCCCGAGCCCGCTGATGAATATGCGAGGAATTTCAGAAAGGATATTGGGCTTTCGGACGAAGATATTCTTTTTCTGCAGCCTACCCGGGTAGTTCCTCGGAAGGGCATTGAGCATGCGATAGCTCTAGTCGCCGCACTTCGTGATGATCGTTGTAAATTGGTTATTTCACATGCCAGTGGTGACGAGGGAGACGAATACCTCATGGCTTTGAAAGAGTTAGCAGAGTCTCAGGGTGTGCAGTTGATCATGTGTGACGAGCAGGTTGGAGAAAAACGCGGGATAACCCCATCCGGCAATCGGGTTTACACATTGGCTGATGCCTATTCTCAGGCAGACTTTATTACCTATCCGAGCATCTACGAGGGGTTCGGAAATGCTTTGCTTGAAGCATTTTATTTTCGCAAACCCGTTCTTGTTAACCGTTATTCCATCTTTGTGGCTGACATTGAGCCCAAAGGAGCAAAGGTGATTGCGATGGATGGCTATCTTACTAAAGATGTAGGTTCCAACGTCCAACGTATCATTGATGATCCCGATTACAGGGAAGAGATGGTTAATTTCAATTATGAATTGGGTAAATCATTCTTCAGCTACAGCGTGTTGCGTCGGAAGTTGCGAGCACTGGTTACCAATTTTACTGGTCAGGATAATCTCTGAAATATTTGAACGATTATTCGAGCGATTTTCCATTCAGGTTGATTTGCTAGGGCATGTCATTGTCTGGAATTTCAATTGAATGAAGGTAATGCAAGCTACCTTCCTGCCCTACGATTTACGTTCAATTCCAATGCAACAAAGCGCTGGAATCAGAGAGAGTCCCCTGCTTTAGGAACGATGCTATGGATTCTCAAATTGCGGAGTTAGTGCAATCCATTTACGGAGGTCCAGAAAGTGAGTTGTTATCTGGATTACAGGTGCTACTGGATTCCGCCAGCATATCGGAGAAGACCGATGATGAGCTGTGGAATGAAACCGATGTCGTCCTGATTACTTATGCTGACCAAATCAGAGACGATGGTATCTCGCCGTTGCATGCACAAAGAAGGTTCCTGATTGATTACGGATTACAAGGAACCCTGTCCTGTGTTCACCTTTTGCCGTTCTGTCCGTATACGAGCGATGATGGATTTTCTGTAGTGGATTATCTTGCTGTTGATGAAGCTTCAGGGGATTGGGTCGATATTGGAGAGCTCGGCAGATCCTTTGATTTGATGTTCGATCTCGTTCTCAACCATGCCTCACAGAAGAATAAATGGTTCCAAGAATACCTATCCGGTAACCCGAGTTATGCCAATTTTTTTATCGATGTTGATCCCAACTTGGATCTATCGATGGTAGTGCGCCCGCGGAGTTTACCCCTGCTTACTAAATTCGCGACTTCGGAAGGTGATAAGCATATCTGGACAACCTTCAGCGACGATCAAGTCGACCTTAATTATGCGAATCCTAAAGTAATGCTGCAGATGATTCAGGTTCTTGTGGAATACGCTAGACGTGGCGCCCGAATTATTCGGCTCGACGCGATTGCTTTTTTATGGAAAGAGATTGGAACGAATTGCTTGCACCTGCCTCAGACTCATGCAGCCGTCAAGCTCATGCGTAGAGTCTTAGATTTGGTTGTACCCGGAACCATCTTGCTAACCGAGACCAACGTTCCGCACGAGGAAAACCTGAGCTATTTTGGCGAGGGGACAGACGAAGCTCATATGGTATACCAGTTCAGCTTGCCTCCGTTGCTTATGGACGCAATCCATAGTGGTGATACCTCAATACTCAAAGCTTGGTTAAGTGAACTTCATCCACCCTCCTCAAAGACAACATTTTTCAATTTCACGGCTTCACATGACGGTATTGGTGTTCGGCCTCTGGAGGGCCTTGTTCCGGATGAACGGCTGGAAAAGCTCGTTAATGTTGTTCGAGAGCGGGGGGGCATGGTTAACACACGCCGAACAGCAGAGGGGCAAGATAGAGCCTATGAACTGAATTTGACTTACTTTAGCGCCGTCAGTGGGGGTGAAGAAGAGAGTTCCGAAATGCGGGTTCGACGATTCTTGGCAACACAAGCTTTGATGCTGTCCATGCAAGGTGTGCCCGCTGTCTATTTTCACAGTCTGGTCGGTAGCCCGAATGACTATGAAGGGATGCGTACGTCCGGACAGAATCGCAGAATCAATCGGTATAAGTATGACCGCGAAGAAATAGACATAGCTCTTTCAGAAAAGAATGGTGTCCAAAGGAGAGTCTTCGATGGTTACCGGAGATTGCTCGAGGTTCGACGTAATCAAAAAGCGTTTCACCCTAACGCTACACAAGAAGTTTTGGATTTACCGACTGACGGCTTGATTGGACTCAAGCGTGTATCCAAGACGGGCTCTACCCTTCTGGCGATTATTAATCTGAGTGGCGTTACAAAAATCCTGCCGGAAGGTTTCTTCGGAGGAGAATCCTTCTACGACGAACTTTCGGAGGAGAGGATCTATAGCGGTCAATCCATTGAGATGCGACCTTACCAAGTGCGTTGGCTATCCAAAGAATGAAAAGCAGTCTCCCAATGTGTCCAATCACTCGCTTTGTGAGGATTCGATGTATGCCATGATCTCAAATATCTCGTCCTTAGTGTACTGATCGAGCAAAGCTTTAGGCATCATAGAAACAGACGAGGGTGCCATGATTTCAATATCATCTTGTAGCAAGGTGATCGGTTCTTTCGCTTCGGGATTTGTCATGAGAACAACTTTTTCGTCATCTTCACTAAGTCGGATTCCAGTCAGTGTTTGGCCGTCGACGGTTAAGATTTTTTGCATTTGATAGGCTTCGTCCACGCGATGCGATGGTTCAAGTATCTCGCGTAATAACTCCGCTCTGTTACCTTTCCATTTTGCCACCACCTTTGATAGATCCGGCCCAATTACACCACCCTCTCCTGCGATCTGGTGGCACCCTCTACAAGATGCTTCATCAAATAATCGTTGGCCAATTGCTTTTGATCGACCAAGTAGACCTGACTCCAAGTCGCCCTTCAGATCTTCAACCGTCCAAGCTTGAACAAAGGAACGATTGTTGCCGATTGGGTTTTCAGGTTCCATTGGATTTTTTTGCCATTGATCAAGATCTTCAACGACTACCATTACCCCGTACATTCGATACCAGTGTTGAGGAAAGGTACAGACGTAAGGGTATTCTCCGGGTTCAGTTGGAGCGTCGAACGTAAGCCTTGTCTGGGTGTCAGAAGGTACAAGGTCCGTTGCATACAATACATCTGCTGAGTCTGGTACATAAGCCAGTCCCGTACTTCCACCTTTAGGCCCTGCATTGAGACCCGCTTGTGCAACCGCCTTTAGAGAACCAGGAGTGGTAAGCACTAAGTTATGCGGCATCAGATCATGATTTTCGAGAATGATCTGAATAGGCTTACCCGCCTGCACTGCAAAGTAAGGGACATCGTATCTCATTTCTTCTTCTATAGTACGGATTCGAATCATTCTGACGCTCACAGCATCCATTCGAGATCGATATGATTTGGCCGTGTTGGAAGGAAGGGAGGCGAACGACTCATCCGCTAGCTGCATCGCATCGGTGAACGCTTCGCTCGTTCTTTCTGCAGGTGGTGTGTTCTCTGCGTACTGCACCAGTAGATCTGCCATTTCTTTGGACAAAGAATTGGGTCGCTCCTCCGCGGGGATGCTCAACAAGGTTCGTACCGCAGCATCACGTAATGTTTCATTTCTAATCAGGGGTACGAGAACCTCGCACCTTTGCTCCGGTTCGGCTTGTACGAAGGACATCGCTTCAATAGCGGCCACAAGAATCGTTTGATTATTCGATCCTGAGATCAAGCTGATAAGTGATCCGAGCAGGTCGTTGTTAATACTGGGTTCAATTGAAAATTGAAATGCTTTGAGTAACGGAATCAGTTTTTCAGGGTCGTCACCCGCGAGAGCAAAGCAATCGTTACCTTTGCCGATATTTTTCAAAGCACAGAATGCAGCGATCCGGACCGCCTCATTGGCATTTTTGATTCCCATTCGGAAATCTTCCTCAGCTACGATTAATGCTTCGTTAGGCTGATTGATCAGCATTTCGATGAGTTGCTCAGCGGTTTTCAATCCATCTGATTTTTTCTCGTCAATACCTTCAATCGCGTTCAAGAGGATCTTTTCTGGCGATTCCTCGAGGAGTATCGCTAAAGCAGATACCGCCTCTTGACGGTATTGGGCTGTCATTCCAGCCCGACCTAGAATGGCTTGAAAGACGGGTATGTATTTCGGATCATCGGTGTCACGTTCCACCATCAACAATCTTTGGTTGTCTAAACGCTTTAGCTGATATGCAACGATCCGTGGACTTTTATCCAGAAAGATTTTTGGAGGTTCAGGTTTAGATATCTGATGTTTTCCATGATGGTCATGGTGGCCCTGCCCAGTAGCAATGCTGAGTAGAACTGCTTCAGTGAACAGGCACAGGAAAAGGATTCGATTGATCGATGTCATGGGAACTGCGTTGGGGCCTTGGAGGCGTGATCTTATAAGAAGCACAAGTCTCGATAGTAAATCGAAGTCGTGCGTGGGATTGCGAATCAGAATCGGTTATCGGTTTAGGTGTTTATCTATTCAGAGACATTTCCCTGAGTGTGGACCGCTTTTTAGCGTATTGGAGTAACAGTTTTGGTCCGGTTGATCTCTCCCCCAGACAATTTGCCCAATCATCATCTCAAGCTGATGGATCCGCATTCATTAAAGTTGCTGATGATTGACTAGAGTAAGTCAATCATGGCATAGATATGGCGCATCAAGCGGTGAGTTTGGTCGATCATTGCTCAAGTCGACGCATGGTTTCATCGAGGGTGTACTGCAGATACTCATCAAGATCATTCTCAAGAACGCCAAGGGCTAGTTCGATCGCCTCATCCCCGCGAAGAAAACTGACCGCCCTTACGCCCTCGAGACGTACACGAGGATGTTCATCTTCAATACATTGGGCGAGTAATTCAGCGTGGTTGGGTACTTCATCTAACCAGAATGAGAGTACGCGGGTTGCCGCAGCGCGAGCGCGATGGTCCGAAGCTCCCAAAAGCTGTTGTAAAAGTTCCAAGTTGATCTGATGATGTGTTTGATGAATCCACAGTGCTTCAAGCAGGTGATGTTCATACTCTTCGTCGTCCACGGATAATCCAGCTATCCATTTTTTCACTTCCGGCATCACGGATTGAGTCTGGCGTTGAGCAAGCTCTCTTCTTGCTCGGTAGCGAGTGCGATCTTCTGGCACTTTAAGAAGTTCAAGTAGAGATCCGACTGGTTGGCCCGCAATCTTAGCGGGTTCAAGGACGGGCCGGGTTTTATGCTTTAATCTCCAAATACGCCCGTGACTTGTATCTCGATTCGGCTCTCGAAGATTGTGTTGCAGGTGTCCGATAAGTGCATTGTGCCAGTCGATAATGTAAAGAGTTCCATCGGGTGCAATTTGAATGTCTACAGGACGGAAATTACCATCATCGCACATGAGAAGCGGTTCCACCTCAGTGCCTTTGAATCCAGAGCCTTCTTCTGCGACGGTGTGGTTAAGGATTCCACGGTCGCCGATGCAGTTGGTGACGAGGAAGTTGCCCTGCATTTCGGGTGGAAAATGTCGACTTGAAACCATCGCACAGCCACCCAGAGGGCGAGTCCGTTTGGTGTAGAAAGTGGGGAATTTGTATGCGGGATCACCCCCCGTTGTCCCCGCAATTCGTCGGTGCTGACTACCACCGGGATGCTTGAGTGGGTAATCAATTCTGCCAGTCAACGGAGCAGCCCAATAGCTGTTACCTGGTGATGCATCACCTATGAAATTCTGTCCCCATCGGTCGAATACATGTCCCCAAGGGTTAGCGAAAGCAAAATTACAAAATGCTGTAAGTTGGTGGGTTTTGGGATGATGTCTCCAGATACCGGCTTCGGACATCCTGGTCAGACCATAAGGGCTTTCTACTTGTGAAAATTTGAATGTCCCTTCTTGAAAATAGAGATTGCCTCCCGGTCCCCATTCAAATGCTGCGATTCCATGATGTGAATCTGCGGAGTCAAAGCCAAAGAGTTGTCGTGTTCGGGTATCCGCTACATCGTCTCCATCGGTATCTTGCGCGAAAATAATATCGGGCTGTTCTGCGATGTAGACACCCCCATTACCAATTTCAAAGCCCGTGGGTTGATGGAGTCCATCAATGAACACTTTGCATTCATCAGCCGAGCCATCACCATCTTTATCTTCAAAAATTAAAATCTTGTCATTCAGCTGCGTCTTCGGTTTCCACTGCGGATACGACTGCATGGTAGCAACCCAGAGTCGTCCTTGGTTGTCAAAATTAAGAGCAACAGGATTAGCCAGCTCAGGGAACTGTTCCTCTGAAGCAACAAGCTGTATTTCAAAATCTGGATGGATTTTGAATAACTTAGCTTGCTCACTGGCTGTTAAGTAATCAAGGGACCCAAGCTTCCCTCGTTTCGCATTTGGATCGTCCGGGCCGCCGACATTTGTTTTGGGTTCAATGAACGGCAGTGTGTTCGAGTCATCGACAGATGTATCAACCGTTTTACCTTGGGCGAGCATCCAGATTCTCTGATCTCGATTTGATGTCATTTCGTCGAGGATTGTACGCTCACGCTCCATCACGTCGGTATTATTGTAGGTGCCGTCATTACCCGCTTTGCCGCGAGATCCGTAGATCGAGTAACCATTGACAGCTCGGTATCGATGCCACCAGTGGAAGTTCTTGTCATCGATTTCGTCTACCAAGGCTTCCGAAATGCCATCGGCAGGTTGTCCTCCGAATAGTGCAGTCATCAGGATTGGAGCAAAAGCCTTGTAGCCTTTTGAATTGAGATGGCATCCATTGAGCGTGTAGCGTTCTTTCTCCTGATTGAATAATTCCAAGGTGGGCGTGTAAACATCTGCGAAAACCACACCACAAGCATCAGCCACTTCCCTCATAGCGTTGGTGTACATGGATAATCGTTGGTTATGTACATCACCTTTTGGCAGGTTTGGATCGTTGGTCTGTTCGAAAGCGATAGGAGAAATGAGTGCGATCTTAGGTGATCCCTTGCCGTAATCTTTTTCCTGCGTCTCCTTTACCAATTGAGTAAGTTCTTCCTTGAACTTTGCTAAGCCTTCTTGACCTGCAAAAGATTCGTTATATCCAAAAAAGAAAAGAATGACGGATGCACTGCTGTGTGTGAGGTGTTGGTCCGGGTCTCCGAAATTCTCAGAGCGAATTCGCTCAAGCGGTTCGTCCCCGGGGAATCCCAGATTTCGCACTACAAGATCGTGCTCTGGAAACCTTTGATACAGTGCTGCTTCCCAGTGATTCTGATGCTGTAGCCCCTCGCATAAAGCGTTGCCCACAAGACAGACATGGTCACCTTGATCGAGGGACAGTTGGGGAGACTTGGCTTCCATCACTGGAGCGAGGCAGGAAATGATTACGAGAGATAGAAAAAAACGAAGCAGCATGGTGTTGTCTGAATGAAGTTAGTCGTGGTGGTGTATTTGTTAAATGTTTGAATGTAATCTTATGGTTTCAACGAACCAGCAGGTTTAGGAGGTTTCTTAAATTGGGAGGACTCATGAAATCACGTGTCCCTCTCCCTGCCCTTCTCTGTTGAACGTGGCAAGACGACTTTATCGGCTTTGGCTCATGGGAATTGGATGGAATTCGTAAATCGCAACAGCATCACATGACTGACCCAAATTGTATGCGATGAATCATGAAGAGTGCCACTCGTTGACTGTTGAGTTTTTCCAATCGGTTGATTTTCTTACCTTACTATTCAGCGTTTGTCTTTGTGCTGGTTTTCATGATGCAGTAGACAGCCCGATCAGATCTTAAAATAAGGCGATTTTCGACAATCGCTGGCGTTGCATTGAATTTTTCTTCTTTGGACCCGCATTGATTAATCGCAAGTTCCTCATACTCCTCTGTCGCAGCGAGTACGAGTACCCCGGCATCTCGCGTGGTGAGGAAGAGTTTCTCTCCGTCGCTCACAATCGAAGCATAGACTCGACTTCGGGTGGGAAGACGCTCTCGGAACATTTCAGCGCCATCACTAGCCCGAAGGCAAAGCGCAATTGCTTTATCATGTGACCAATAAAGATAATCTTTTACCAGAATCGGACTCGTCACATTGGCTCCTCTTGATACCTCCCAAATTAGGTGAGTCTCTGTGACATCTCCCCTACCGCCTGCACGAATACTGAAGGTCTTGTTGGTTCGTCCACCACTACAGTAGAGCAAGTCCCCTTTAGCGATTACACAGGGGACGATGTAGTCCTGAATGGCTTCGCAGTTCCACAGCTCATCCCCGGTCTCAGGGTCAATTCCCAGTACGGCTCCTTTTTGATTGATAATCAATTCATGGTTGCCATTTGGTAGTCGGACAATCGTGGGGGTCGACCATGAACGATCAATCGACTCTCTTTTCCAACGAATTTCACCCGTGAATTTGTCAATTCCGTAAATGGCACCACTTTCAATTGAAGCATTCATGATGATGAGATCGCCGTGAACAATCGGGCTGGCAGCAGCTCCAAAGCCTGCTGTGTCAGTTCCCAAGTTGACATGCCAAAGCAGTTTCCCATCTTGCGTGTGTGCAACGAGGCCTGATGGCCCGAAATACGCGTAGACATTCGCATCATCAACACAAGGGGTGGGCGAAGCGTACCCGTGGTCAGCAACTCGAGGTGTAACCGATTGCTCTTCAGATGAAGCAGGAATCCAGTCGTCCCAAATAATCGTGCCGTCAGTTATGTTGAGACAAAGCACGTGCAATTTCAGATCTTCTTGATTGCCCGGATCCTCCGCGTCCTCACCATACCCCGAAAAAGCGGTAACAAAGAGTCTGTTGTTACCGTAGACTGGACTGCTCGATCCTTTACCAGGTAGATCGGTTCTCCATGCCAGATTTTCCCTGTCGTTCCAAGTAGTGGGTATGTCGTTCCCTGCAACACCAGCATGGTTCGGTCCACGAAAATGAGACCAATCTTGAGCGTGTGTCGCGGTGATAAAGAGGAAGGCCACCGCGAGTGGCGTAAAACGATTCATTTAGTTTCTCGTAATGGTTTGTAATGTTTCCGTTCAGTGACTAGCAGAGCATGAATTGCGACTGTAAACCACCCTTAGATAATTTGTGAACACTCCGTAGAGCTTGATATTTTGATGAATAACTACTCTGTTCGATTGGCAGATTACGATAATGAGTCTGACGCGAAGGCTATTGTCAGTCTTATGCGAGAGTACGCTCTTATCGAGAATTGCGACCGGGATGCCCTTAATAATCTGCCACGTTTACTAAGAGAGATCGACAATGGGTTCACTATCTTGGCTTGGTCTGCCTTTGAAGAGCACGAGCCAGTGGGCCTGATCAATTGTTTCTTTGGCTATTCGACCTTTCAGTTGCGTCCCCTCGTTAATATTCATGACGTCATCGTTACTGAATTGCATAGGGGCAAAGGGGTCGCTGGTCAAATGTTAGCTGGTGTTGAGTCAGAGAGTCGCAATGCCAACGCCTGTCGAATCACACTCGAAGTTCTTGGTGATAATGCACCGGCGATTATCGCTTATGAGAAATACGGTTTTGGTAAGGATCCATCCCACCCCAAGGTTGATACTTATTTCATGCGCAAAACACTGGTGGATTAACAATAAAAGCTCTCCACCAAAGAGGCGAAGAGCTTTTGTTATGGGAACGTGTTTTGATGACTTGCATTTGCCCTTAAAGAGCGAGCAGCAAGCGACTAGGTGCTTCAAGGAAGCCAATCACATCGTTCAAGAAGCGAGCAGCCGTGCCACCATCCACCAGCCTATGGTCATAAGAAAGGCTCAATGGCATCATGAGGCGAGGTTGGATGGAATCATCGGGCATCACTACCGGAAGCTTTCGGCTTCTGCCCACCAAAAGAATTGCAACCTCAGGAACATTCACAATGGGCGTTGAGTACTGACCGCCGATAGCACCTAGGTTGCTGATGGTGAAACTACCGCCTCGAAGATCACTAACACCGAAGTTGCCTCCACGAACTTTTCCGGCCATTTCCGCCAAAGAGCGGGTGATTTCAGGAATTCCCATCATGTCTGCATTTTTCATTACAGGTACGACTAAACCACGGTCTGTATCAACCGCGATTCCCACATTAACGTAATCTTTGTAAATGATCTGATCATTCTCTTGATCGATGACAGCGTTGATCGCGGGGTGATGTCGTAGTGCTGTTGCAATCGCTTTGATCAGAAATGGCATCGTGGTCAACTTGAGACCCTGTGCTGCGTAGTCTTCTTTGCTGCTTTGTCGAAGCTGCTCAAGATCCGTGATATCCGCATCGTCAAAGTTGGTGACTCGAGGTACAGCAGACCAGCTCGCGTGCATCTGATTCGCAATGGTTTTGCGAATCCTGTCCATACGCTCCGTGCGAATCGGTCCGTGTTCATCAGATCCATTTGGTGCTGGCTTTGCGGCAGGATCTGCAGACGTATTTGACGTGGTGGCCGCACCGTTTTCAGAACTGGGTGCAGGAGCTTGGTCACGTGTTGCGGTTGGTGCTGCTGGGGATTGATTAGCGGCACGCACCACCGACAGAATATCGTCTCGTGTGATTCGGCCTCCGTCCCCTGAACCCTGAACGCGACCTAAGTCAACGCCCACTTCTCTGGCAAAGCGTCTAATCGCTGGGCCTGCTGCAATCACATCGTCTGGTGAAGCTGAGCTCGCGACTTCAGCAACCGGTGTTGGAGGTGCTGCGGCTGGTGATGAGATCGGAGCAGCCGGTGCGGCGGGAGCTGTTGGGGTGGGTGCTGGTGGTGCGGCGGGCGCGGGTGGTGGCGTTGGAGTGGGCGGTGCCGCTGGGGTGGGTTGAGATTCTACTGTCTGGCTTGGAGACGGCTCGGGAGCCGGTTCCGGTGCAGTTTCCGGCGCCTTTTGGGCAGTTTCAACAGCCTCTGGTGAAGACTCTTCTGTCGCTGTTCCTGAGTCTTCCAATTCGAGGATAGCACCGTCGATAGCAACCGTGTCTCCTTCATTGATGAGTACCTTGGTAACTGTGCCACCGATGGATGCGGGGACCGTTACCGTTGCCTTGTCGGTTTCCATTTCGACAATGTCTTGGCCCTTTTCAATCGTATCTCCTACAGATACGAAGATTTCAAGTACATCGCCGGATTCAATACCATCACCGAGGTCAGGAAGTTTTACTTCAATAGTCATTCAATGTTTTCGTTTTCAAAAGGCAATTGGATCGGATTCAGCTGGGTTCGGTTACCGGTCAACCAGCCATCGACTGTCAAGATTTGAGTGGCCACTCCGTTACGAGTAGGCCATGTGGATTATTGTTGATATCGCTTAGTTGTCCCTTAACACTTTTATCAGGCAAAGTACGGGTTGGGCTTCTCGGAGTCAAAACCTAATTGACTGATCGCATCTTGGACGTCCTTTGGTTCGATAACCCCAGCCTTGGCAAGTCTGCTTAGGGTGGCGATCGTGATGGATTCAGCATCGACTTCAAAGTGGCGTCGCAATGACTCACGAGTGTCGCTTCTTCCCATGCCATCGGTTCCGAGGACGTAATAATCCCCAGGGACCCAAGGTGTGAGTTGTTCAGCCAAAGCACGCACGTAATCACTCGCTGCAATGAATGGCCCCTCCGCGTCCTCAAGCACCTCTTCAAGATAACTCTTCTTGGGTGTCTCCGTTGGGTGCAGCATATTCCATCGATCGCAATCACCGGCTTCACGTCTCAGTTGGGTGTAACTGGTAACACTCCAAGCGTCGCTGGCGATGCCGAATTGTTCAGCGAGGATTTCCTGAGCTTTTAACACGCCATTGAGAATTGCACCACTTCCAAACAGTTGAACCCGTGCTTTCGCATCTTCAACCTCGCGACTTCGATAACGGTACATTCCTTTAATGATGCCTTCCTCGCATCCTTCCGGCATTTCTGGATGGTCATATGGCTCGTTCTCCGACATCAGATAATAGATGCACTCCTCGCCATCCTGATACATCCGCTTCAAGCCTTCCATGATGATGACCACCGTTTCATAGGCAAAAGCCGGGTCGTAAGACCTAACGGTTGGGAATGCGATGGCATTCATCAGACTATGTCCATCTTGATGCTGAAGGCCTTCACCATTCAGCGTTGTGCGACCTGCCGTGGCACCAATTAAGAAGCCTTTGGCTCGCATATCTGCTGCAGCCCAAACGAGATCTCCAATCCTTTGGAAGCCAAACATGCTGTAATAGATAAAGAATGGAATCATGTTGATTCCATGAAGGCTATAGGCAGTACCCGCTGCGTTAAAGCTGCTCATCGAGCCCGCTTCGGTGATGCCCTCTTCAAGAATTTGACCGTCCTGCGCCTCTTTATAATAGGTGATCTGCTCAGAATCGACGGGCTCGTAGAGTTGACCCGCGTGTGCATAGATTCCGAATTGCCTAAACATACCCTCCATCCCAAAGGTGCGAGATTCATCAGGCACGATGGGAACCATGTGCTTGCCAATCTTCTTGTCTCGGCAAAGTGCGATCAGCGTTTGCACCACGGCAAATGTAGTGCTGATATTTTTGTTCTCAAGCTTGCTAATTAGCTTGCGATACTCATCCAGTGTTGGAACTTCCATCGTTGGATGTTCAGTGGGTCGACTGGGTACGGACCCACCCAGTGCTGCCCGCCGTTCTTTCAGGTACTTGATTTCCTGACTATTCTCGGGCGGCTTGTAGAATGGAGCTTGTCCGACTTCTTCATCACTAATCGGAATACCAAAACGAGTTCGGAATTCCAACAATTCTTCCTCGTTCATTTTTTTCTGGTTGTGGGCGACGTTTCGACCTTCACCAGCTTCGCCCAAGCCATAGCCCTTGACGGTTTTTGCCAGAATCACGGTTGGCTTCCCATTCTTCAGCTCAGTCGCCATTTTGTAGGCAGCATAAACCTTTTCGGGATCATGGCCACCTCGTCGCATTTTCTCAAGGCGTTCATCGCTGTAGTTTTCAACCAGCTTGAGCAACTCAGGGTATTTGCCGAAGAAGTGCTCACGGATGTAGCTACCCGGCATTCCGGTGTATTTCTGGAATTGACCATCAACCACTTCGCCCATTCGCTTTACAAGGAGGCCGCTGGTGTCTTTCGCCAATAGGTGATCCCAGTCGTCTCCCCAAACTACTTTGATGACATTCCATCCGGCACCTCGGAATATGGATTCCAGTTCCTGGATGATCTTGCCGTTGCCCCTGACCGGGCCATCAAGTCTCTGAAGGTTGCAGTTAATCACAAAAATGAGGTTGTCTAGTTTCTCTCTAGCGGCGAGACCGATTGCTCCGAGAGTTTCGGGCTCATCACATTCTCCGTCTCCCAAGAAAGCCCACACCTTCTGACCGGCGGTGTCCTTCATGCCGCGGTCACGCATGTATTCATTGAATCTTGCTTGATAAATAGCCATGATGGGTCCTAATCCCATCGAAACAGTGGGGTATTCCCAGAAATCTGGCATGAGCCAAGGATGTGGATAACTCGAGAGACCGCCACCTGGGGATAACTCACGCCGGAAGTTTTCCAGATCGCTCTCCGTTAGTCGGCCTTCGAGATAGGCTCGGCTGTACATGCCCGGAGAGGCGTGGCCCTGAAAGAAAATGGTGTCACCTGCGTATCCGCTCTCTCCACGACCTCTAAAAAAGTGGTTGCAAGCGATTTCATACCGGGTTGCGCTGGCCGCAGACGTACTGCTGTGTCCGCCCACTCCGCCG
>JAAXIK010000444.1:46117-66249 GCA_012270385.1 Rubripirellula sp.
CGGACCCAACCTACCTGATGCGTCCCCCCACACCCCATCACCTCTTGTTGTCAAGTAAGACCATAGCCATCGCATTCCCACGCACGATCGATTTAATTCGACGTTCGAGTTCGCGGTTTCCCGGAAAAGGGGGCTGATCTTGGAGTGGAATCGTGTTGATGTAGGGTGTGCTCGTGTCCTCTGCAGATTGAATTCCTTCACTTGCTGCCCTATCGCGTAGTTGCTCGATCAAGAACCTAACACGATCCGGACCTTTGCTCTTAAGAACGTAGTCGAGAGAGGATAACCACTCTTGTGTTTCGGAAGCGTCGATGTCGATATCGGCGGCTCGCTGTTCTAATTCTCCGAGGAACTGATCTATTTCCACGCCGGTTGCTGTTTTCGATTCTGACATTCTATTCTCGTTCAGAGATTACTTCTTACTTTGTTGTCGCTCCCTGTCGGAGCGGTGCTGTGTTTGATCACGCAGTCAGTTGGTTAAGGCTCGAAGGGGTCACCGTTTCGATACCGCTCATTGGGAGCCCAACTCCATCTGTGCAGTGGAATTCCTGTCGGATTGCGTGGGCATCATTGCTCACCGCCTACCGAAAAATCGCACTACTCGTGTAGAGATTTTCAAATTTAACGATCCATTTTCGAGGCGTCTCGTTAGCTTTTTGTGCTCCGTTAATCCACTCCAGTCTGACTATGTTCTGCTCTATACCTAGTTTGTTTTCTGTTACCCAATTCTCCAGTTTAGTCCCTCTCCGTTTCAAACCGAGAGTGAAAGCTGTTCCGAATGCGTAAGGAAAACGCGTAGTTAGCTCGTGTTATTCTCAAAATTTAGTCTGAAACATGTGATCCGACTCTGTCGTGATCATCGGTTTCAGACTGAAGAGTAGCCGGATTTGGGTGAAATCGGCAAGGCCGCCCCTCGAGACGGTTTCGCTAAGGGCCGAATAACGTCCAGAGAAATCGTCTTTGGAAATAAGGCTACCCATTGTGGTGGGTTGTAAATAGCCTGTTCGGGGACCCTGGCGGTCTTGTGACCCGTTCGACTCTCTTGCTACTGTAGTCCGAACCGCCAAATGCTCTATACCCGTCACCATTAAATTTAAACTGAAAACACCTAGATTTTTACGAGTAAATGCCCATGAACGACAAAGATAAAAACGAAGCAATCGTAGCTGAGCTGACACGATCTTATTGGATGGAATTGGAGACCGTTCTGAACTACTTAGCGAACAGCACGAATCTGGATGGAGTTCGTGCAGAGGAGATAAAAAAATCACTCGCGGCAGATCTTCAGGACGAATAGACACACGCTAGTCAGCTAGCCAGCCGACTCAAGACCATAGATGGAAAGGTTCCTGGGAGCTTCGATTTCAAAGCTTGTCAAGCTTCGATGCAACCACCCGCAGATTCCACTGATGTTGTGCACGTCATCAAAGGTGTGATCGATGCTGAAGAGGCGGCGATCGAACAGTATGAAAAAATCATCAGGTTATGCGACGGCTACGATTATGTAACTCAAGATATGTGCATCACGCTCTTAGCGGACGAACAGCAGCACCGGCGAGAATTTGTTGGATTTTTGAAAGAGTATGAAAGCCAACAGTCATAAGTGAGCAACTTTGATGTCTGCCAATGAATCAACCCATCTCCCAATGTCTGATAGTCACGTAGTGGTCACTGGTAGCTCCAGCGGAATTGGAAAGGCCACTGCGATTGAGATGGCGAAGCAGGGTGCACGAAAAGTACTGATTCATTATCGAAGTAACATCCGAGGAGCTGAGGGGACAGCTAAGGAGATAGAGGGTTTCGGCGCTAGTGCCACTCTATGTCAAGCCGATCTCTCCGTCTCCGAGGATCGGGAGCGATTAGTGGAAGTTGCGTTTCGGGAGATGGGAAACATCGATGCCTGGGTGAACAATGCAGGCGTGGATGTGTTAACTGGAGAAATTGCCTCGCTGGACTTTGAGAAAAAACTCGAGAAATTATTAACTGTCGATTTGGTGGGAACGATTTCACTCTCGAGAATGGTGGTCGCGAGATGGAGACTGCTAGGAAACAAACCAGTCCCACCTTCCATGACATTCATTGGTTGGGATCAAGCAATGAAAGGAATGGAGGGTGATGCGGGACAGATGTTCGGACCCGTGAAAGCTGCAGTGATGGCATACGCAAGTAACCTCGCTCAATCTGTTGCTCCGAACATAAGGGTCAACACGGTTGCGCCGGGTTGGATCAAGACAGCTTGGGGATCTGAAACCACTGAATACTGGTCGGAGCGGGCGAAATCACAGGCTTTGATGAATCGCTGGGGTGAGCCAAATGATGTTGCGCGTGCAGTCGTCTTCCTAAGTCAGAAAGACAATCAGTTTTTCACCGGCCAGACGCTCGAGGTCAATGGCGGGTGGAATCGTCGCTATCATCAAGGTTAAGCTTCTTTGAGACGCTGGTGGGTGAGTTCGATGGCTGAAACTAAAGCCCTCGCTTTATTCATGGTCTCTTGGTATTCCGCAGTCGGGTCGCTATCCGCGACAACACCACAACCAGCTTGAACATGCACGTTCCCTTCGCTGATGACCATGGTCCGGAGAGCGATACAAGTGTCCATATTGCCCCGGTAGTCGATGTATCCCACTGCACCCCCATAAGGCCCACGACGATGTGGCTCGATATCATCGATGATCTCCATCGCACGCACTTTCGGTGCACCAGAAACCGTTCCAGCTGGTAAGCAGGCCTTCAATGCATCAAAGGCATCGAACTCACTACGAAGCGTGCCTTGGACTTCGCTGCTAATGTGCATGACATGACTGTAGCGTTCCACGATCATGATTTCAGTAAGATCAATGGAGCCAAATTCTGCAACCCGGCCCACGTCATTGCGTCCGAGGTCTACGAGCATCACATGTTCGGCCCGTTCTTTTGGATCAGCCAACAGATCCATTTCAAGTTGCTTGTCTTCTTTGTCATTGCTTCCCCGCGGACGAGTTCCCGCAAGCGGTCTGACGGTGACCGTTTTATCTGCAACGCGACACATGATCTCCGGTGAACAGCCCACCAGCTCGCAGTTTTCCGTGCGTACAAAGAACATGAATGGGCTGGGATTTACTACTCGTAGCGAACGATAGATTTCAAATGATTCGACGTCAGTCTGAACGGTCAACCGCTGGCTGGGAACGACTTGGAAGATGTCACCTGCGCGAATGTATTCGACACATTTTCTAACAGACGCTTCAAAATCATCTTGAGTGAAATTGGACTTGAGTTCGAGTGGTTGTTCTTTGGCTTTCGAAGCCCAGTGTTCTGGGTTCCACTGTGAAGGACAGTGCGGTTCTTTGGTGGCAAGTTTGTTTCGAGTTACATCAAGATCCGAAACGGTTTTTTGATAGGCTATTTCTGCTTGTTCAACGGTTTCCACATCTCGGCAGTCGGCGAGACTGATGATGGTTACTGTCTTTGCGACGTGATCGAAAACCACAAGTGTATGGTAAAATGAAAAATCCAGATCTGGTAAGCCGCGGTCATCTTCTGGGGCGTTGGGGAGTTCTTCTACATACCTCACAACATCGTACCCGGCATAGCCAATAGCCCCTCCAACAAATGGGGGTAGCCCTTCAATTTCAGCGACGCGGTAATGGAAATTAGACCGGAATGCATCCAAGGGATCATCTGCTTTACTGCACTCTGTTTCCCCGGTGACGAGATCCGTGATTTTGATCTCGTGTCTTGTGGCGCAGAAGCGGCGAATAGGTGAAGCTGCAAGGAAGCTGTATCGACCGACTTTTTCACCTCCGACAACGCTTTCAAAAAGGCAGGCCGATCCGCCATCATCGAGAAGACGGAAGGCGGTGACAGGGGTCAATGCGTCGCTGAGCAATTGTCGGTAGACGGGAACAAAGTCATGCTCGATAGCGAGGGAAGTGAAAAGTTGCGGATCAGGGAGTTGCATGACGTCTATCGTGGGTTCAAACCGTTGATGTCGGGAGCAATTGAAGAATCAGATGAAGCATCTCGGTATGCTTCACTGAAAAGATACGGGATTAACACCCTTCGCTACATCACTAGTTTTGAAAGATTCATTCAGTGGGTGTAGGGGGCAAGGTAGGTTTTTCCGCTGTAGCGAGGCAAAGACGCAGCAATAGGACTAAAAAAATACTGCTTTTATCTCCTCGATTCCGCGGCTTCGATGTTAGCTGACGAGGAGAAGTCTCGAGATCTATTTTTATTTTGCTGGAGAGTGGATTGGCTAAAAAAATTTGCTCGAACGCGGAAGCCACTACACCGCTGTATCGGATTCATCGGGTATTTCTTTCCACCGCGGTGCGAGAAGGTGGGGTTTCTGTTGGTTTTCCCGAAAAAGAGCTGATCTGATATTCCACGTTGTTCAATCATACGCGGATACTCCGCTCACGGTCCTTTGCGTTGACACCGGAATAGCCAGCGATAGAATCGTTTGATTGATTTTTTGCCCCTCTTTCGACTGGATTACCAGTTTCCATTGGTCCTACTCAGGGTCGATTCGCGGCGGCACCGACAGGGAAATGCACCATGAAATGCCAATACTGCGAAAAGCCAGCAACGTTCCATATCACGGAGATCACTGAGCCCTCCGGATCGCAGGTGATGCACCTTTGTGAAGAGCATGCGCGTGGGTTTCTACAGAAGGAAGAAGCAAACCCCGTCGCTTCGATTGCGAGTGCCTTGGCAAAACAACTTGATTTGGGTCAGACCAAGAAAGACCTCGAGGAGCTCGATCAGAAGGCCTGCCCTGTGTGTGGGATCAGCTTTTTCGAGTTTCGCAATACTGGCAGATTAGGCTGTCCATTCGATTACTCCCACTTCGCGGCTGACTTGTTGCCACTAATGACGAACATCCACGAATCTGTCGAGCATGTGGGGAAAAGACCTCGGAGATCTGCGGCTGCAGATTCGCAAGCTTTGATGATTCAACTTCGTCGAGAAATGGAAGAGGCGGTCGAACGAGAGGATTATGAGAGGGCATCTGAAATTCGGGATGAGCTCAAGCGGATGGAGCAGGCAGAAGAGGGAGCAAATGAGTCATGAAAAGAAGTAGTGACTTCAGTGAACTCGCGACTCGAAGTGGGGAGTGGATGCGTGGAACTGGTCCCGAATCTGATATTGTCGTGAGTAGTCGGATTCGTCTAGCTCGCAACTTAGCAGACTTTCCATTCATCAAACGCTGTAGTGATGAGGATCGAGTCAGTATCGAGCGAACCATCAGAGCTAAAATGGAGAACCTCTCATCATGGGATGATGTCCATTATTACGATCTTGAGCAACTACCGGAAATTGATCGCCAGTTTCTTGTTGAAAGACAACTAGTTAGTCGTGAAATAGCTGAGGCCGATGGCGCACGTGGCGTGGCGGTTAGTTCAAATGAGCATTTCAGTGTTATGGTCAACGAAGAGGATCATTTGCGAATTCAGGTGATGCACAGTGGCTTGGACTTGCTGAGTGGGTGGAAGCAGATCAATGAGATTGATGATGAGCTAGAAGCTTCCATTCTCTATGCGTTTCACCCAGAATTTGGCTATTTGACCTCTTGCCCGACCAATGTTGGAACAGGCTTAAGGGTGAGCGTGATGCTCCATCTACCAGCTCTTGTCATCACTCGCCAGATTGACAAGGTTTTTCGCAGTATGCAGAGAATCAATGTTACAGTCCGCGGTCTTTATGGTGAGGGTTCACAGTACAGCGGCGATTTCTATCAAGTGAGCAATCAGATTACTCTTGGACGCTCAGAGATGGAGTTGGTTGAGCTTATCGGAGCGGATGTTGTTCCTCGCATTATCGAATATGAACGTAAGGCTAGGAACTATCTGCTTAAGGAAGGTCAGCAGGATCTGCATGACGATGTGAGTAGATCACTTGGCATTCTTGGAACAGCAAAAAAGATTAGCAGTGAAGAAACCATGCACTACCTGTCGAAGGTGCGACTTGGGGTGAACTTGGGATTAATTGATGATCTAGCGATCGGGACAATCAACAAGCTGTTTATGCAAACCCAACCGGCACACCTTCAGAAGTTGCATGGGCGATTGCTGAGATCTTCGGAAAGAAATGTTGAGCGAGCTACTTATCTGCAGCGTCACTTGAGTGATAGTTTTGATCAGTGAATTGTCTCTTGAAACTTCAGCTGCAAAGATAATGACTTTCACGGATCATGGAATGGATGTGGATTGGGATTGTTGATGATCGGAAGATAACTCGCTTTCAGAGTAAGTAACGCTGACCATCCATTTTGCTATTTTTACCGCTACTTGAGGTGCAGTTTGTGAGTCAAGAAAGTCAGTTGATCGAATTAGCCCTGAGAGGCGATCATGCTGCTTTCACCACACTCGTTGAGTTGAATCAAGATCGGCTCTTTGCGTCAATGCTGCAGGTTACCGGGTCTCCAGAAGAGGCCGAGGAAGTTGTTCAGGATGCATTTATTCGGGCGTTCATGAAACTGAATACCTTTCAAGGAAATAGCCAGTTCTTTACTTGGCTTTACCGCATTGCTTTCAACTCGGCATTGAGTCGACGAAGACGTTATCGCTCCAAAGTTTCTCTGGATCAGTTGCGAGATCATGCAGGCACGGAAATAGTCGTTGAGCAACCCTCGGTGGATGAGCCCTTGTTGCAGGGTGAGCGAATTGCCATCGTACAACGAGCTATCCAAGAGTTGTCAGAGGATCATCGAGCGATTTTGGTTTTGAGAGAAATGGAGGGTTTCTCGTATGAACAAATTGCAGAAATCGCGGGGATTTCAATTGGTACTGTTCGCAGTAGACTGAGTCGCGCACGGGCGCAATTAAAGAATATTATTGAAGCAAACAGTGAAGATCCTCTCAATTAACGGTCTTCTGGCGATGCAATAGCTAAGCCGATGGAGTACCCGTTATCGCAACGGGGATTACCTTGGACAGTATCTCAATTGTCGTGCAGGAGGCGTGGCTTAATCCAAATATTCCGGTAGGACACACTCGTATGATCCCCTTGTAGGTAGAGTGGACCTGGTGCGTTGATATTGCCTGACAGGGCACCTCCCGTGCAGCCTTCTACCGGTTGGTTCTCGATAACTAGTTCATCATTCAATCGAACCGTAAGATGTCGATCGACCAGTGTGATGTCGTAGGTCTGCCATTGACCACCCTCTAATCCTGCGTTGGTCGATGGCGCGATGCGTCCAAAAATAGCCCCCGGTCCATTGATACCCTGCATTCTGCTGTCTCGGTCAACTACTTGAGCTTCGTAGAGACCATTGATGAAGACGCCACTGTTACAGTCTTTTTCAATCTTGAATTCAATGTGCACTTGGCAGTCACCGAAATGCTTCTCTGTTTTCAGATTGCCGTATTCTCCATATGCACTGAAGTCCGTTTTTGTTGTTGTGTTCACAAGCAATCCATCGATTGCCTGCCATCCATTTTTGGAACCCTCGGGTTGCAGGTGCCACCCATCCAGGTTCTTGCCGTTGAAAAGCTCAATTGGTTCCGCGAAGCTCACTCGACTCATGTCGGGTGGCTCAGGAAGCGGTGGGCATTTTTCCCCTCTCGCGGTGGCTGCATTGTCACCGAGTTCTTGAATAGTTATTCGGTCTCCTGCCCGTTCTGCTATGAAGGTGGTCTCTCCCTTTTTGCTTCGCTTGATAAGTTTGAGTTTTGTTGGCGAGAGAAGTTCGATCCCTACCGGTCTAGGTGAACCTACTCTCCAAAGTAATTCAGCACTTTTGGGTTTCGAAGGAGAGTACTTCAGCCAACCGCCATAACCATCGGGAAAATCAAACCACCAACTGCCGTCCCATCCGTTCTTAATGCTTTCTTCTGAGTTGCCCTCTGCGGATTCGATGGAAGATGGCCAAGAAATGAAAGCCATAAGATCTTTTATTTCTCTGTTCGTAAGTTGGTCAAGCAATCCTTCTGGCATCAAGGAGGACGCCGACTCTTTTCGCTCCACAATATCATCTGTTTTGACGATTTCTTCCTTCCCTTCAAGGTTACGGTAAACCTCGCGACCTCCACCGCCATCCCTGAGCAAGATGCCATTGAATGTCGTGCCGTCATCCAAAAGAAGCGTTCTGGCTTTGTACTGTGGATCAATATGTAGACTGGGCTGTAGTATAGAGGTCAGAATGCGTTCTGGATTTGCTGACCTCCAGAGAGATGAGAGGTCCGGTCCCAAATGATTGCCCCGTCCCGAGTGGAGATGGCACTTGCTGCAGTTCGCAACTGCAGAATGTGTAAAGATGCGGCGACCTTCCTCTACATTTGCAGGGCCAGGCGATGAACTGAGTAATCGGTTCCAACTCTGTAGATCATCTGCGGCGGGCCGATTTTTCAGGGTAGAAGCAGGGTCGATTACAGCATCGATCAGGTGTTGAGAGTCAGGATGGATGGCTTTTAGCTTTGTCAGTGTCTGATGAATTTCTTTAACGATCTCGGTGCCCCGAAAAGATCTTATTGCTCCTTCGCGAATAGATTTCTCATCTGAGGCTGCGAGTTTCAGCAGCATCGTGGAGTCTGAAGCACTTTCAGGTTTGAAGCCGGCGATCGCATCGGCTCTTGTTTGAATATCTAAAGATTCGTTATTCGCGATCTGCCTTAGAAAGTGGTTTGCTTCAGGTGTTGATTGCGTGGCGACAGCGCGAACGAGTTCTTTGACAAGCAGAGATTCTTTCTCGTCAAGAATGGCTCTCCAAACGTTTGGCCCGAAATTCTCCTTTTTCGGATCGAGCAACCTGAGTAAATTAGCTGGTAGCGTGGTGGTTGAGGGTTTTTCGTTGATTTGCTCCAGCAACAGTTTTTGATCATTGACCAGTTGAGTAGGGTCACCACTGAGTGTATTGACGGCGGCGAGAGTTGCTGTAAGCGTTTGGAAATCCATCGGACTATTCTTCATAAAGTTCTCCACTTCAGATTCCAGAACTTTCATGTCTTCATCTGCAATCCAACGTAGAGCTACTATTTGAGATTCATGAGAAGGATGATTCAAAAAGCGTTTGGCCATCTTGGTATCGTTGGGAATCGCCATTTTCCATGCGGTCGCCAGGTTCGCGCAGTCCTCGGACTCTAGTTTTTCCAGTGGAGAAATTGCCATGAGAATGGATTCGGGTGCTTGGTGGATTCGCTTGGCTAACTCGCGGATAATGCGGTGCACCCTAAATGCATCTTCGGTCTGGTTTGCTTCTAGAAGCAAGTCCTTGATGTCCCGCTGCAATAGAAGTTTGTCTTGAGGAAATGGTCGATCGCTCGCTTCCGAGGGGTTTTCTGGGAGATGTATCGGGTTTGTAAATTGAGCTGGATCATATTTCAGCTTCCAGATGCGTCCCGCTCCATGGATTTCATAAGAACCTTTGACCCAATCTGTAAAATAGAGCTCATCATCTTTACCCCGCGACAGGCATGTGGGTCGAAAGTTTTTCCCACCACGCAGTAGGCTGATTCGATGTGTTGAAAAGCTTTCGCCTTTTTTGGCGAGTGGATAAAAATCAAGTCGGTGCTCAGTCCATGATGTGACCGCTAACCCGCTTGCAAATGGCACAATCCCGCAGGGAGCTTCACCCAAGGCGTGTAGCATCGGCAGTGTTCCGCGGAGTTCTCCATTCCAGCAAACGAAGGGATGGTTCGCTGCATTTCCGTACTTTCGCTGATATCCGTAATCTCCCTTTTCGACAACGTGAAGCAACCGGCATGGTGGCCGTGACCCGGGGTCGTTCTCAGCCGCGAAGAGTGCTCCATTTCCAAAACAGAGACCAAAAGGATTCCAGACGCCTTTCGCAATCCGACGGAGTAAAGTTCCATCAGGGTGACACGTGAAGATACCCCCTTCGCCTGAACCCGTTAGGGTGACGCCGTCTGTACCCGAAAGTTGCCAAGGCTTCGCAAAATTTTCGCCAATCGAAAATACGAGGTTACCTTCTGGAGACCAAGTTAAGCCACTCAATCCGTTATGTGGATAATCAGCTTCAGTCTCGAGTTGAATAATGACTTCACTCTGATCACAGACTAGATCCTGATCATTATCCGAAAGGCGGAGTATTTTATCTCGCTGAGCGACGTAAACGTCACCTGACAGTCCCAGTTCGAGATCCATCGTATTGTCTGTCCCAGAGAAAAACACGGAACGTGTTCCATCGGCGGCAAAGCGAATGATTTCATCCTTACTTGGACCTGTGTATCCATCGGGACGAAAGTGTGTGTGATTGGAGACGACCCAGATCGATTGATCTGATCCTACATCAATGCCAGTTGGGGTGGCCAGTTCGGGGTGCTCAGCGACCAGTTCGAGTGTAAGACCCTTGGCCAAAATCTCTATTCCTGCCTTGGGGTCCGGCAAACCAGACGCGTCATCCGAAGTGGATGTTGATTGTTCAGCGAATACAGCGATGGGATGAAAGAAGATCAGGTAGCTGACCGCAGTCGTAATCAATGTGTAATAACACGCTGGCCAGCAATCGTTTTTGAGATCCAATTTCATGCGACATTTCTTCTGTATTTGTGAGGCAAACTGAGTCTCGTGGCGTTGCTGCCACGTGGGTTTTTTGCTGTTGCTGGTAACTCAAGTAGAATGTTTCCCTTCTACCAAGTGAGTCTAGTGTAATCGTTGACAAGCAGGGAGGGACTTGCTTAAGTCCTCAGCATGAGAGGGAAGCATGGCAGTCGAAATCGCCTATTCTCGGTAGAATGTGAAGTCCATGGCCAATATTATCCCGTAATGCTCTATTCTCTGTTGACCCACAGCCATTCTGGGTCAACGAGCAGTGTAAACTTTGTGAATACGTGGTACTTGCTGTCTGGTTAACGCTCCTGGTGACCTGGCTTTGCAAGTAACCCCGGTTTTGGCTGAAACAATTTTATCTAAGGATTTTCAAGACAATGCTGAGCTCCGTTTTCCGTCTATGTGTTCTCCTCGTCATCGGTCTGTTTGTCTCGCTCGAACGACTGGAGCAGTCTACGGTAAGGGCTGAAGAAGCGAGTGCTGCGGTAGCCGAGGTGAAATCTGAAAAATGGCTTCAACTATTTAATGGTAAAAATCTTGACGGTTGGATTCCAAAAATCCGCTACCACGAGTTGGGTAAGAATTTTGGAAATACTTTCCGTGTCGAGGACGGCATCCTGAAAGTGGGTTATGAAGCTTACGACGAATTCAACGAAACCTTCGGGCATCTTTTCTATAAAGACTCATTCTCACATTATCGTCTCAGAGTGGAGTACCGCTTTGTGGGAGAGCAGTGTAAAGGGGGGCCCGGTTGGGCGATTCGGAATAGTGGATTAATGCTCCACGGTGAAGCTCCTGAGAAGATGGCGAAGGATCAAGATTTCCCAACTTCGATTGAAGTCCAATTGTTAGGTGGTGACGGAGCAGCGGACCGAACTAACGCAAATCTCTGCACGCCGGGAACCAACGTGGTGATGAAAGACAAATTGATCAAAGCACACTGTACAAAGTCATCATCCGATACCTATCACGGGACACAGTGGGTAACGGTTGAAGTTGAAGTGAGAGGTGACGAAGTCATTAGGCATTGGATCAATGGCAAAGTGGTGCTCGAGTATGACCAGCCTCAAATTGATCCACGCGATGATCATGCAAAGTCACTGGTGGGAGCTGACGGGAATCTGCTTTTGCGTCAGGGTACCATCTCGCTTCAGTCCGAAAGTCATCCGGTACATTTTCGGAAAGTTGAAATACTGCTCCTTGATCACGATGCAAAGTAGCGTCAAAGCTCCTGAACTTTCATGCTGAAGCTTGATCAAGAAGAGTTAGATACTGATGCCGGCGGCTCTGTGAATATCATGCCTGATCTTGAGCCGTCTCTGACTCAGTCTGCGAGGCAGAAACAGGGGCGACCAAGTCATGATAGAAACTTGGGCAACGATCATTGAATCGATGAATAACGTGCTTGCCGGGGACGCGCTCTATTCTCTTGTTTCTCGCGATCTCCAGGTCAATTTCTGCTGTCAAGATTGTCTCTTGGTCAGACTGAGTTGATGCGAGCACCAGCCCATCCGGGCCACAAATGGAACTGCATCCGCAGAATCCAAACCCATTTTCCTCGCCAACGCGATTGGCAGCAAGAAAGAACAAGTGATTCTCCATGCTTCGTGCCGGAGGTACCACTGCCGCCGTTCGTGATGCACCATTCGGCCAATTCGTTCCCAGTGCAATAATATCCGCACCTTTGAGCGCAAGAGCTCGCATGGGTTCTGGAAAAGAGCTGTCGTAGCAAATCGCGAGCCCTATTTTGGCTTTTTCTGATTCATGGGGTGCTTCGTAAATCGGGTAGCCCAAGTCGCCTCGATCGACAAAACGGTCGATTCCTAAGTGTGGCAAGTGAGTTTTGCGGTAGTGGCCAACTACTCCAGATGGTCCAATGAGGGCAGAAGCGTTAAATAATTGGGTTCGCGTTTTCTCGAGAAAACCGAGCGTGAAATGCAGTTCGTGTTTTACAGCTAACTCGGTCAGTAAGTCAAAGCGAGGGTCATTCAATTGAATCGCATGCGGTAGCGCGGATTCTCGAGTGTCATAGGCGTAACCACTCAGCATGCACTCTGGGAACACGGCCAATTTTGAACCCGAATCAGAGGCTATTTCTAACCAACGAGAAACACGTTTGATATTGTCATCGATGTTGGCGAAGGTAACATCGGACTGGACGCAGGCGACTAACATTGCAAGAACAGTTGGTTAGAGTGTGAAATGCAAGAAATAGTAAGAGTGGATTGAAGATGAATGATTCAAAATTTGACTATGACCTCTTTGTCATTGGAACCGGTCCTGGTGGTGAGGGGGCAGCGATGCAGGCTGCTAAAGGTGGTTTGCGTGTAGGTATTGCGGAGCGTTATCAACAAATTGGAGGTGGGTGTACTCATTGGGGGACGATCCCCAGTAAGGCGCTTCGCTATGCGATCACCAGCACGATGAATGTATTGAACAACCCTTCGTTTCGTGAAATGGGGATGACTGCTTCACCAACACTGGAGCAATTGAAACGAGGTACTCAGGCAATCATCGGCCAGCAGGTCAATATGAGGCAATCTTTCTACGATAGGAATCAAGTCAGACTATACAGTGGACAGGCTCGGTTTTTAGATGAGCATACTGTATCCATTAATGGTGGTGAACCAATCCGTTCCAAGTTCTTTGTCATTGCAACGGGTTCACGGCCATTTCATCCCCACTCGGTCGATTTCACCCACCCGAGGATTTACGACAGTGATACGATTCTCGGGCTCGATGAAATGCCGACATCTTTATGTGTGTATGGTGCCGGGGTGATTGGTGTCGAGTATGCATCGATGTTTCGGAACCTTGGCGTGAAAGTCAATTTGATCAACACTCGATCCCAGCTACTGGAATTTTTGGACGACGAAATCATCGATGCGCTGTCCTATCATCTCCGTGATCAGGGAGTGGTAATTCGTCACGATGAAGTGATGGAAAACATTGAGGGAGATGATGATGGAGTGATCTTGCATTTACAGAGTGGGAAGCGTGTAAAGACCGATGCCCTGCTCTGGGCTAACGGGAGAACGGGTAATACGGATGACCTTGGTTTAGAGAACATTGGCTTGGTGCCGAATGAACGCGGACAGCTTGATGTTGATGGTCAGTTTCAAACCGCTGTGCAGCACATTCATGCTGTCGGTGATGTGATTGGTTTTCCCTCCCTTGCAAGTGCCGCTTACACACAAGGTCGAGCGGCAGCAATGCATCTGATGGGACAGGCAAAGGGTAATCTCCGGATTCATGACATTCCCACCGGTATCTACACCAGCCCAGAGATTAGTTCTGTTGGAAAAACGGAACGAGAGCTCACGGCAGCCTGTGTTCCTTACGAAGTAGGGCAAGCTCAGTTCAAGAGTTTGGCGAGAGCTCAAATTACAGGTCAAAAGGTCGGCATGCTCAAAATCTTGTTTCATCGCGACACGCTCAAAGTATTGGGCGTGCATTGCTTTGGGGCCAATGCGTCTGAAATCATTCACATTGGACAAGCCGTCATGCATCAGGAAGGAGAAAGTAATTCCCTGGAATACTTCATTGAAACGACTTTCAATTATCCAACGATGGCCGAAGCCTACCGTGTGGCCGCTTTGAATGGTTTGAATCGGCTGTTCTAACTTTTACCACCCAAGAACCTGTGGTCGGTGGTTGGGGCAGCGAAAGTTTCCAGGTACTAGAAAAAAGTCACTTTGAGAATTTTGGCGAGTCAGGATCTAACTCATTTGAGACCGCAAGCTCTTTGAGCCCGGCCTAGGACTTCACCTGCAACCTGTCTGGCGCGTTCGGCGCCGTTGCGAAGAGTTTGCTCAACGTAATCCATGTTCGCCTCCAAGTCGTTGCGTCTATCCCTTGCTTCAGCGAAATAATTCTCGCTCGCATCTGCGATCGCTTTCTTCACGTGGCCGTATCCAAATCCACCTTTCCGATACATCCCGGCCATTTCTTCGATCTCTGCTTCAGAGCCAAAGAGGCGGAACAACTGGAACAGATGGTCCCCTTCGGGCTCTTTTGGATCTTCCATTGGACGACTGTCGGTCGTGATTCGCATGATCTGTTTGCGAATCGGTTTAGTCTCACCGAAGAGTGGGAGCGTGTTATTGTAACTCTTGCTCATTTTTTGCCCGTCTGTACCTGGAACTTTTGCTCCATGGTCCAAGGTCTTGGCTTTTGGCAGGACAAGTGTTTCACCAAAACAGTGATTAAAACTTCCTGCTAAATCTCGACAAACCTCAATGTGTTGGATCTGGTCTTCACCAACAGGAACAATCTCCGAGTCATAGGCAAGGATGTCAGCGGCCATCAGAACGGGGTAGGTGAACAGGCCAGCATCTGCGGCGATGCCTTTCGCTTTCTTTTCCTTATAGGCGTGACAACGTTCAAGCAGTCCCATGGGAGTGCCAGTCATCAATAGCCAAGTCAATTCGCTGACTTCTGGGATGTCAGATTGCACAAAAAGAGTAGCTTTATCAGGATCTAAGCCAAGAGCGAGAAGATCCAACGCCGCATCAAGAGTGTTTTGACGTAGTTGCTTAGCATCGCGGACAGTGGTGAGGGCGTGTAAGTCTGCGATAAAGTAGAAGCCGTCATTTTCTTCCTGTAGGTCGATATACTGCTGAATCGCCCCAAAGAAATTACCCCAATGTGGGCGTCCGGTCGGTTGGATTCCAGAGAGTACACGCATGGCTTATCGATGGCAAAGAGTCAGGGTCGGAAGGTTTTTATTGTGGGCGATTCAAACTCGATCGCGTAGTACCCCTCCGACCCAAAAAATTGTGGAGAGGCATTGCGGTTTAGAGTGAGACGATATTCTTACCCAAAGCACTAGACCGCTTGATCATTTTTTGACTTGAGATCATCTCTAGACTCGAGGATTCCTTTGACTCGTGGCCAAATTAAGCAAGCTTCCAGTAGCATCCAGCCCTCTAAGGCTAGGGTTAAAGTACCAATGGTGATTACAAGCCAGTTGGGATTTTCTGAGTTAACCCATTTGGGAATATCCGTAAGCATGGCCCAAGCAGGAACTAGAAGCATGAAGATCATGGGGATGATGATGAACCAGGTGGGGATATTTCGCCGCCAGAGGTAAAAAGCAATGACCAGAAACGCCAGACCGGCGAGTAGTTGATTGGTCGCACCGAAAAGTGGCCATAGTAGTAATCCGCCTTTGCCTGCATACTCTTCAAACCACCAGCCTAATCCGGCAAAACCGCCTTCACTGGCTGCTGCTGAGGTCTCCGGGTGATCTTCCAGAAAAGAGGAAGGAATTTCCGCATTCCATGCTTGTCCCAAAGAAATCTCGGGACTCCCTTTGGGTAAAGCTGCAATGAACAAAGCAAGAATCACCGCAAAAATGGTGGCACCATGCTTGTTGGTGAGCCAAGAGAAAGGGTTGAAGCTTAGTTTAGAAAAGCCAGGGGCTTGATTCCCTCTAGAAAGTGTTCCCGCTAGTTCCTGAATGACATACCGCTGCAGTCTGCAGGCTGTATCAAGGGTGGTTCCCGCAAAAGAAGCCACCAAGACGCCCATAATGGCGACAGAAATCCCAGCGGGAATCGACATGGCTTGTAAGAAATTTGAGGATCCATCGACGAAGGCAGCTACCTTAGCGCCGAGGCCAGAAGCCGAATCCCATGATCCGTACCGCGCAAGATAGGCCGCTTCGCCGGTTACCCAATCTCCAGCTGCATTGACCGTTCCCAAGCCCAACCCAGAGACACACGCCAGAATGACAAGCGTCGCAAGAAAACCTTCAGTCAGCATGGAGCCATAACCAACCATTTGGGCATCCGTTTCATTCTTGATTTGCTTGCTACTGGTGCCCGAAGAGACTAAGCAGTGAAATCCACTACAGGCTCCACAAGCAATGGTGATAAAGAGGAATGGAATTACTGAATGTGCATTGCCTTGGGGATTCATGAGTATCATCTGTGCGCTAATCTCAAGCGGTATCCTCTCTTCACCCAATCCATCGAGACCGGAACTCGGCACGCCCCCAAATACTCCTGCGGTAGCCAGACCTAAAACCACCAAGCCTAAGGCGGTAATCAATTGAAGTGAGTTGATGTAGTCCCTGGGTTGCAGAAGCGACCAGACGGGGAGCACCGAGGCGATGTAGGAGTAGATCAAGAGAATCAGAACCCAAGTGATCACGGACCATGATGCCATGGTTTGATTGACGCTTGCTAGGAAACCGCTGTTACCAAAAATTAAAGTGAGGTACATCGTCCCTAGAGCAAGCAGGGACGGTAATAAAAGATTGACTTTGTTTTTGTGTAGCCATGTTCCAATTGCCAGAGCGATCGGGATCTGAACTAGGCAAGGGAATATTGATGAGGGGTAAAGCTTGAATACGGATGCGATCACCAAGCCAAAAATGGCCAGTACGATGGTCAGTGCCATAAATAACACCAGCAGGAATAAAAATCTGACGCGTTGATTTAGGACATGTCCTGCAACATCACCAACGGTTTGCCCCTTACTGCGCATGGAAACGACTAGGGAGCCGAAATCATGAACGGCACCCACCAAAATTGAACCCAACAAGACCCATACCAATGCCGGCAACCAACCCCACATTACGGCAATTGCCGGACCAACAATCGGTCCCGTTCCAGCGATTGACGTAAAATGGTGACCAAAAAGGACCGATTTGTCCGTTGGGACAAAATCGCGGTCGTCATTCAGTTCGACACTGGGTACTACCGCTTTCGGGTCCAATGAGAAGATCTTTCTAGCCAGCCACCGACCGTAGGTGTGATAGGCAATGAAATATCCAATCATCGCTCCGATCGCGAGCAATAACGTGCTCATGTGGGCGGCTGCCTGAGATAGATTTGGAGAATGGATTCTGGGGGGGCGGTGTCGAATTGGTGACGAAAGCTGGAAAATAGTTCCATTCCCAGCGGTGGTGTAAGTGAAGTTCGCCCTTATACTAACGGTTTCCTCAGCGGCCGCGGTGTAACTCGGCAGAAAGAGTTAAAGACTAACCTTGCTCGGAGTGTGACGAAAGTGTCAGACAGTATTGCGAAAACTATCATCATTGGCAGCGGTCCCGCCGGTTGGTCGGCCGCAATTTATGCGGCGAGAGCCAACTTGAGTCCAGTAGTATACGAGGGAACTCATAAGCCTGAAATGATCCCGTTAGGTCAGCTAGCGTTTACCACTGAAGTTGAAAATTTTGCGGGTTTCCCAGCTGGTAATATCAGAGCATTTGTAGAGTCTGCCGTAGATAAAGAACGTCATTACAATCTGCCCCCTGTGCCAACGGGTCATGAAAAAGAGGGACAACCTCATTACGCCGTGCAGGGGACTGAGCTAATGGAGTTGATGAAACAACAGGCTCTCAACTTTGGCACGCAAGTCGTGAGTGACGATATCGAAAGCGTTGATTTCTCTGGGCCGGTGCACACACTGAAGCCCGCCTCCGGGGATCCCGTTAAAGCACAAACCGTGATCATCGCGACAGGTGCCCGAGCGAATTATCTTGGCTTACCTTCAGAGGAAGAGTACAAGAACAAGGGAGTGAGCGCCTGCGCTGTATGTGATGGAGCACTTCCGATCTATCGCAGCAAACCCTTGGCCGTGGTGGGTGGAGGCGATTCTGCTGTGGAAGAAGCTACCTACCTTGCAAATCTCGCCAATGCAGACACGATCTATATGATTGTCCGGCGAGATGAAATGCGAGCCTCCAAAGTGATGCAAGAGCGTGCCTTGAATCATCCAAACATCAAAGTTCTTTGGAACAGCACGGTGGGTGAAGTGAGAGGTGATGGGAAACTGGTTACAGGTTTGCGAATCGATAGCACCGTCGATGATTCGACTCAAGATTTAGAAGTCGGAGGAATGTTCGTTGCGATTGGACATACACCCAATACGGCGTTTCTTGATCATGCAGTGGCGATGAATGAGAAGGGCTACATCCAGTGGTCAAAACCATTCCGCACCAATACAACGGTTGAAGGTGTATTTGCTGCTGGTGATGTTGCTGATGATTATTATCGTCAGGCCATCACTTCTGCTGGCACTGGGTGTATGGCGGCTTTGGATGCTGAGCGTTACCTGGCCGAACTGGAGTAATCTGTCGCCGGTCAGATTTGAATCTGCCCGCTACAGTGAAGGGATATGCGGTTGATCCATCCAATGGGTAATGTTCGTTGGAAGTGATTTATTGTTCAGATACCCATCAATTCTGGCTGTTTCGTATTCAGGTGACCTCACCGCAACCTCAGCCTACCGAATGATGTATGATCTGCATCGCAGGATTTCGTTGGCGAGGTACTTGGCCACAAACCAGTGCGAAGCACGCACTGGTGAGATTTTGGTAGCTCTGCGCGAACTGCCACAGATGTAATTCCAGCCAGACGGTGCTTAGCGTTCCGTCAGTCCTTCTTGAAACTCTTTTGAACATCAAATAGCCCGAACAGTTCCAGAAATGAACGATGATAAAGCGAATCGCTTGCGTGAAGAAGCTCTCCTAAATCAAGCGCAGGCGTCCGGTATTCTCGGAAAGGTTGCCATCTACACGAGGTTATCAGGGCCGGGCTGGCTTCAGGGTGCGATCACTTTGGGAGGGGGGTCGCTCGCCGGAGCTCTCTATCTTGGCGTGTTGATGGGCACGGAAATGATGTGGTTGCAACCTCTCGCCATGGTACTCGGAGTAATCATGCTGAGTGCAATCAGCTATGTCACATTATCAACCGGTGAGAGGCCATTTCAAACCATAAAGAACCAAATCAGTCCCGTGTTGGCTTGGGGTTGGCTGATTGCGACGATGATGGCAAACATTGTCTGGTGCCTTCCTCAATTTGCACTGGGAACGGGGGCAGTCCAGCAGAACCTTTTCCCGAGTCTCAATACCGACGGCGGTAAAATTGGAATCGCTGTTGGGTTACTCGTGATCGCTTCGATTGTGGTCTGGTTTTACAATTCAGGAAGCAAAGGGATCAAGGCATTTGAGCTGATCCTTAAAGGGATGGTTGGCGTCGTTGTTTTGTCTTTTTTCGGAGTGGTGATCGCGTTAACGAATCAGGGAGCGGTCAATTGGGGAGAAATTGGCGCTGGGTTGGTCCCGGATTTCAGTTATTTGTTTAAACCCGTGCCGGCATTGGCTGAGCAGATTTCTCAAACGGGTGATCATGCTGGATGGTGGACTGCCAAAGTCTCAGGCATGCAGAAGAACGTCATCATTGCAGCCTTTGCAACTGCGGTGGGGATTAATATGACTTTTCTTTTGCCTTACTCGATGCTTCGTAAAGGATGGGCGGTTAAGCAACGCGGCCTCGCGATTTTTGATCTGTCGATTGGCCTAATTGTTCCTTTTGTGTTGGCAACAGGATGCGTCGTAATCGCCGCTTCAAGCCAATTTCACGGAAGCACTGACGATGTCCGCTCCAAAGTAGATTTTGGCGACGGTACTGAGGCCGAAGTCAAAGCTTACCATGGCTACATCGACGAACGGCTCCAACAAGCTGATCCCAATCTCGATTTCAGTACACTCAGTGATGACGAGTTAGAAACGCTCCGAGTGACTCTGCCCGAGGCGGACAAAAATGTGGCAGCGATGTTGGTAAAACGGGATAACAATGCTCTAGCAGGAACGTTGCAACCTCTCGTCGGTGACACGGTTGCTCAGAAGG
>JAAXIK010000445.1 GCA_012270385.1 Rubripirellula sp.
GAGCCGGATTGATGGCTACCAACGAGCAAATTCTCCATTTTGGTCTCTCTGATGCGACCAAGATTGACTCACTGGAGGTTCGCTGGCCTACGGGTGATCAACAGACCTTCGAAGGGATGGCTGCCAACGGACGATATCTGATTGTCGAAGGACAAACCGAGTGGTGGCGGGAGTGATCAGTCAGTGGTCAGGCATACGTTGCTTCAGGTCAGGAGTGAAACAAGTGCTCGCGGACCACTATCCCTATCTTTAAGGCTCTCTGACTAAGAGATCATCTTGCCCTTCGATCACAAGGTAACTCGCGTCGGTTGCAATTGACGAAAAGGTTTGTTGTACGCCTGATGGCCAAGTCACCGTCACCGATTCGACTTTTTCGAGTTCTCCAACACCTAGATGAATCTGATTTTGATTCGTGCAGAGGAATCCATCCCCACCGGTTTGCCAAGCTGTCCAAATCTGGTCACCTTGTTTGACGGTGAGGGTTGCTCCAATTGCATCTCGCTCGCTTGCCGTCCCCACTAATTCAAACTGGATACCCTTGCCGCTTTTGATCTGCGTCTGATTTTCCAAGAGTGCAACCGGTTGATCCAAGTGATTTGCGATCAGGTCCATCCGACCATCTCGATTCCAGTCGATTAAAGCGAGTGTTCGTCCAAGTGTTTCTCGAGACCAAAAGGTTTTGTTCGCACTTCGCAGGGGTTTTACGATGGAGAAGCCTTGTCGGCTTCCTTCGAATAATTGAGGTCGCATTTCAAAAGGTTGACCGCGACGAGTGAGGTCAGTGACGTGGCCGTTGAGAACGGCAATGTCCAACCATCCATCATGGTTGAAATCGGCGGCCTGCGTGCCCCAACCCACCGTTTCTACGCTATCTTCGAATAGCCCTAGCCGATAGTTGCCCGGCGCGAAACTGCCGCTGCTTTGCATGAGATAGAGATCAGCAGCTTGCTTCCAAAAATTCGAAACATAGAGATCGATTTTCTGATTGCGATCAAAATCTCCAAAGGCAACACCCATACAGCCTCTTGCTAAGCCATTCTGAGAGGCTCCACACCCCAGAATCGATGCGCTTTCAACTAATTGATAGTTGGATTCACCGTTAGTGGTCGGCTGGCTGACCCAAAAGTGATTGTTTTGTGGATCGTTGGCGATAAAGACATCGTTACCACCCTGCTGATCAAAATTCGCGATAACGACTCCAAAACCGTAGTTCGCTCTTTCCTCTATACCGTTACACAATCCAGAGCGATCAATCGAACCATCTTGTTGAACGGTGAAGACGTAATCTTTAGCTGGTATAAAGTCGACTGGGTTGCAGTCAATCGTGCCCTCGCCACAGGGGATTCTCAGCCCTTTGAGATCATCAAGATAATTCACTTCAAAAATCTCAGGCAGATGGTCACCCGTTACATCGCCGCATGCAATTGAAGTGGTCCATCCACCATCTTTCCGTGGATGCTTGGGCATTTTGGCTTGACGAAAAGATCCATCTCCATTGTTGAAGTGAATGACATTGTCTCCAAGGTTGGCAACCAAGATGTCTGGCCAGCCGTCTTGGTTGAGATCCGCAACGCAAACCCCTTGTCCATAATTAAGATTTTCTACTCCGGATATAGCTCCCGTTTCTCTCCATTGGCTACCGTCGTAGTTTCTGAAAAGTTCGTCCGAGCGATTAGAATCATCGGAGAACGCTTCACCTCCCCCTTGCGAAAGATACAGGTCAGGCCATCCATCTAAGTCAAAATCGACTACACCGATTCCGCCACCGGTTACCTGATGGATATAAAGCTCCTTGCCTTCAGGGTCTTGGCCGTTGAGGTATTGAAAGTAGAGTCCTGTTTGCTCGGCAATGTCCACTAGAACTGGAGAAGATTGTTCCTCTGTAATCGTGGGAGAGATGACTTCACTTGGATCTTTCCTGCTTTGGCTTCGATTCGGTAGGGGCCAATCCGTGAGTTTCAAATCGCATAAACGAAACGCCTCGCGATCCAGTATCGTTTCTGAGGTTTGTTCTTGGGATGAGATCAGGTCCAGTCGATCTTGTTCGATCTGCTTGACTCGGTCATCGCTCGCACCTTGCTGTTTGAGGGCAATCTTTCGCCACGCTAGTGATTCCCAGGGGCGTTGCATCTGATCCATTAAGTCAGCGATTCGTTGAAGTTGCTCAGATGTCCCTGGTTTTAAGCCAAGAGATTTTGGAATTCGAGAGGTTTCTGCAAGTGACTCCGACCGTTGAAGAAAACGCTTAGCTTCCTCGCTTCTGTCGAGTCGATTCAGCAACTGTGCCAGAGAAAGGTAGGCGGGGCGATCGGTCTCATCACGCAGTACCGCTTCAAGAAAACATCGAATCGCTTCTCGAGGCTGGTTTTCCAATTGCATGAGTGTGGCAATTGCATGCCAGTATTCAGCTTCGATTTCGATTCCGTCGGGTACCTGCTGCAACCAGTCTCTCAGGCTCGCACTGTCCTGTTGATCAGCGTAGATTCGACCTAGGCATGCCTGGATCTGTGTGGAGTTGGGAAAGGTTTCTGCAAGTTTCTTGCAAAGTCGTACCGAAGCGGCAAAGTCGCCTTGGCTTTTAAGTTCTCGAGACATCACCAGCAAGGCGGGTACCATCTCGTCGCCAAACTCGGGTTTGGCCATCGATCTGTCAAGAAACGGGTTGCCCAACGTTACCATCGAGATGAGTTCTTTCTCTTGGATTTCACCTGTCTTAGCAAGCGATTTCAGATGGATTCCCGCTTCCCTTCTCCGCCCTTGATTATTCAGGATGGTGGAGAGGCTCCGAAGAACGCGAACCTTATCGCCTGGTAACTCCAGCATGAGGATGAGTTGCTGCTCAGCTTCATCAAACTCGGTGAGACTGATCAGCCATTGTGATGCTTTCCAAAGAGCAGTGACTTTTTGTTCCGTATTTTCAAGCTCAACTAGCTTTAAGGTTTCAATCGCTTGTGGCTTACGTCCCGAGGTAGCTTGGATATCCGCCCAAACAAGTAAGACATCGGGGTCATTTGGTGATGCGATGAGTAAGGGGCGGAGTTCATCTTCTGCGGCAACCGGGTTGCCAGCGGTAACAAATGATCGAGCGTTCTGTAAACGCTCCTGTGGCGTTTTTGCCTTTGCGATTTGCTCCTTCTCTCTCTGTCTTTTGGCGCGAAGTAAGTCTTCAGCGGTTGGCCCATCGGAGGATGAATCGCACCCGGTCCAAAAAGTCAAAAGGCAGAGTCCAAAGATAAGCCTCAGGGTTTGTTTTCGATTCATCTGCGTGCTCTGAGAATGAATGGCAATCCTTCGCCTTCGATCAGGATGATTTCAGCGTGTGTCGATATTGGCCCAACAGTTTCTGTTTTTCCTGACGGCCACTTGACTGTCATTTCTTCAATGACCGTCTGATTTCCCACGCCGAGGTGAAGTTCACGTTGGTTGGAACACATGTAGCCGTCACCTGCGAAAAGCTGATGGTGAACCGTTCTACCATCCACTTTGAAGGAAACGCGAGTTCCAATTGCATCTCGCTGACTTTGGGTGGCAACCAATCGTAAGCTGACGGATTTTCCTGCGTCCGAGGAACGATTCATCAGCAGGCTCGCAGGTTCATAAAGGTGCGTGATCGCTAGATCTCTTAGACCGTCTCGATCAGCATCGAGGGAAACAAGTGCTCGT